>JAUYMF010000154.1 GCA_030698765.1 Dehalococcoidales bacterium | reverse complement strand
AGCTCTGAGCGTCCTCAGCCGACAAATTTATCCAGGGCTGCCTTCAGACTGTGCCATTCGTCTTCAATGGCGCCTCTGGCCGCGGCCCCGGTCAGGCAGGACTCGATATGGTCCTCAAGCACCACCTGGGCCGTCTTCTGCACCGCCGACTTTATGGCGGCGAGCTGAATCAGCACGTCCGGGCAGGGCTTATCCTCTTCAATCATGCGTTTTATCGCCCTGATATGTCCCTCAATCCTGGATAGCCGGTTAATCACCGAGGCCGTTTTAGCATGCTGGTGAACCGCGCCGCTATCCTGGTGTTCATCAGATTTCTTCATCACTTACTCCCGAAAGCATGATATACGGAAAGCGGATTTTTATCAAGACCGGATACTGATACCAGTCGATATCTACGTCCACTCCTCCGTTGACATCAACCTGCTAAGATTAAATATAAGTCACATCAGCCGTTGAACGGGCGGCGTTCTCCAGAGAAGAAAAAGGAAAGGAGTAAATCACAATTTTTAAAACCGCGCTTGCCGGGCGTGAGGTTGAAAACAGGCTGAAATGTGCTAAACTGGGGGGTAGTTAGCTGTACTGTAATCAGGAACGCGGGAGACGGTAATGGAGAATAGAGCAGCCACAATCAAGAGGGAGACTGGAGAGACCAGCATCAGCCTGGAGCTTGATGTTGACGGCAGCGGTCAGCGGCAGATAAATACCGGTATTATGATGTTCGACCACTTTCTGGCACAACTGGCGCAGCACGGTCGTTTTGACCTCAAGCTGACTGCCAGCGGGGATGACCAGCACCACCTGGTGGAAGACGTTGCCCTTTGCCTGGGGAAGGCCCTGACTCAAGCCCTGGGAGAGAAACGGGGAATCGCCCGCATGGCTGACGCTGCCGTGCCCATGGATGATGCCCTGGCGATGGTGGCCGTGGACATCAGCGGGCGGGGATATGCCGTCTTGGAGATGCCTTTTAATGACAACGACATGCGCGGCTTCTCCACCGACCTTATCCGTCATTTTTTGGAGTCGCTGGCGGTGGAAGCCAGGATCAATTTGCACGCCCGCATTGTTTACGGGGTCAATGACCACCATAAGGCCGAGGCGCTCTTCAAGGCCCTGGGCAGGGCCCTGGACATGGCAACCAGAATTGACCAGCGTCTCGGCGGTGACCTGCCCACCACCAAAGGAATATTGTAACAGGATAAAGCGATGGCCGTCCGGCAAAAAATCCGGTTGTTGACCCTGTTGCTCAGTGCATTAGGGATTCAGGAGTCGGTTTACTAGCGTCTCTGCATCAGCTCAAAGATGGCGCCGCCGGGCCCGCCGCTGTCCAGGTAGGCAAAGCGACCCGGCACCTGGATCAGGATTTTAGCTCCCTTTGAGACCAGGTTATCTACCTCACCGGCTAAATCATCAACGTAAAAGCCGAGGTGGTGCAGTCCTTCCCCCCAGGTATCAATGAAGCGGGACTGGAAGATTCGTCCCTCCGCAGGCTGTACCAGCTCAATCTGTACCGGACCCAGGTAGGTGAAGGCCATTTTCGCCTTCCAGGGGCGTCCCTTGCCGTCAGTGCCGCTGGTCTCGCTGAATGTCCAGGGACCGAAGCCGTACATTGCCGACCAGGCTTCAATGACCCGGTCAATATCCTTGACTGCGAAACTGATCTGGTCTACCGTTTTTAGCTGGAATGGATGAGCCTCTTTATCCGTCATAGCCGTCAGCCTCCTCTTTTCCGGGTTATCGGTTTTGTCTAGAGGTGTCATTGCGAGACTATCCCGACTTGTCGGGAGGCTTCAGCCCGAGTTCAGCGTTCGACTGAGCTCACGCCGAAGTCCCGAGGGCGAAGCAATCCGTGTGGGGAGGGTATCCCCACCTCTCAGATTGCCACGTCAGCTATGCCTCCTCGCAATGACAGATTCACCAGCCAAACGTAAAAATCCGTTTCCAGTTCATTTCGGGCCTTGGTCTAGCTGAGTTCCAGGCCGGTCATTCTCCGGTAAGCCTCGCGGTATCTTTGTGTGGTGGCGGCGATAACCTCCGGGGGGAGCATCGGGGCAGGCGGCTCTTTATTCCAGCCCGATTGGACGAGCCAGTCCCGCACCGGCTGCTTGTCATAGCTGTCCTGCGGTTGCCCGACTTTATACCGGGCGATGTCCCAGAAGCGGGAAGAGTCTGGGGTCAGCAGCTCATCGATGAGGATGAGCTTGCCGTTGTCCAGGCCGAACTCCATCTTGGTGTCGGCGATTATCATGCCCCGGCCCTGGGCGTACTCGCGGGCGTAGCTGTATATCGCCAGGCTCTTTTCTTCCAGCTCTTCAGCCCGGCGTTCACCGACTATCTCCTTGAGTTCAGCTACCGTTAGCGGCTGGTCATGCCCGGCTTCCGCCTTGGTTGTGGGTGTGAATAGCGGACGGGGCAGCGCCTGGCTCTCCTTCAAGCCCGGTTCCAGGGGCATACCGGAGATGGTGCCTGATTGCCGGTATTCCGCCCAGGCCGAGCCGGAGAGGTAGCCCCGCACCACGCATTCCACCGGGAGACGTTCCACCATTTTGACAACCATCGCCCGCCCTGACAGGTAGGGGGGACAGGCAAAACGACTTTTCGCGGGCAGGTAATCGTTGAGAATCTGAACATCATCGACCACGGCTATCAGGTGGTTGGGTATTAGCTTTCTGGTACGCTCGAACCAGAAGGCGGAGAGCCGGTTAAGTACCCGGCCCTTGTCCGGGATACCGCAGGGCAGGATAATATCGAAGGCTGAGATGCGGTCGGTGGCGATGATGAGCAGGTGATCGCCCAACCGGTAGCTGTCCCGCACCTTGCCGCGGATGAACAGGGGCAAGGGCAGGCTGGTATCCAGCAGCACTGACATAGTAGACACAATATAACATAAATCCCGCTTTCTGTCTGCGTTTTGTTGACAGTTTATGGGCAGAGGCTCTAACATGTAGCCTTAGATAATACTACTGGAATTTACAGACAGGGAGGTTGGAATCATGCCTAAAGCCAGGGTCAACGGCATCGAGCTTTTCTACGAAGTCCACGGGCAGGGATACCCTGTGGTCTTGGCGCACGGATTTTCGTCATCTCACGAGGCCTGGCAGCCCCAGGTAGAGGTTTTTTCCCGGGAGTACCGTTTCATCACCTATGACGCCCGGGGACATGGCCAGTCGACAAGTCCCCCTTCCCCCGACCAGTATTCCCCGGATATCGTGGCGGAAGACCTTCGCCAGCTTCTGGGAGTCCTGGATGTAAAAAAGGCGGTGGTGGGTGGAATCTCCATGGGCGGCTATGAATCGCTCAGCTTCTATTTAAATTATCCCGAGATGGTGACGGCGCTCATCCTGGCGGATACCGGCCCCGGCTACCGCAATCCGGCCCGCCGGGAGGAGTGGAACCGCCAGTATGAGGAGCGGGTTAAGGTTATCGAGGCTGAAGGCAAGCACCCGCCGGGAGTGATTCACATGGCACGCAAAGTGGTCATGCAGCACGATTCCCGGGTCATCGAGAGCCTGGACAAAATCAAGGTACCGACCCTGCTACTGGTGGGAGAGAATGACACCCCTTACCTGGCAGCAGGGGAGTATATGGCCAAGGTTATCCCCGGAGCGAAACATGTGGTGATTCCTGACGCGGGTCATTCCTGTAACCGGGACAACCCGGAGTTTTTCAGCCGGACGGTGCTTGACTTCCTGAAGAAACTGAACCTGCCTCAAGACTAGCCGTAGAATAAACAAGCCGGCGAAGGAGGGCAAGATGCGAGTAGATAAAGGACGGTGCGAAGGCTGCCTGGAGTGTGTCGCCTACTGTCCCGTAGCCGCCATCAAGGTGGTGTCGTCGGAGTTCAGGGTCGTCATCGACGAGGAGGAATGCGTCGAGTGCGGGTGCTGCCTGCGCTCGGGCGTCTGTGAGGACCAGGCACTATGGCAGCCGGAGTTGACCTGGCCCCGTATCATCAGGGCCCAGTTCAGCGACCCCTGCGTTGCCCACCCCTCTACCGATGTCACCGGTCGCGGTACCGAAGAGACCAAGACCAACGATGTCACTGGCCGCTATCGCCGTGGTTATATCGGCATCGCCGCGGAACTGGGGCGTCCCGGCATCGGTACCAGGCTGGAGGATGTGGAAAAGGTAGCTCAGGCAGTGCTTTCCCTCGGCGTGGGTTTTGAAGAAGATAATCCTACCTATGACCTGTTTGCCGACGTCACCACGGGCGAGCTGCGCGATGATGTCCGTCAGGAGCGGGTGCTTTCCGCGATTCTTGAGTTCAGTACCACGGTGGCTAAGGCGCCACAGGTGCTGGCCGCGCTGGCAAAAGTAGCCGGAGAGGTTGATACCGTTATCAGCGTGGATATTGCCTCCCGGCTGGAGGTTGACGGCGGCGTGCCTGCTGAGAGAGTCGCTCGTGAAGCGGGCTTCGAGATACGACCCAACGGAAAGAGTAACCTGGGGCTGGGGCGACCCGCCGCTGCTGTCTAGTATTTGGTTGCGTAATTAAACGTAATAGGAATATCCTCTCCCCTGGTGGGAGAGGATAAAGGTGAGGAGGAGAATCTTCCCATCCCTCGTTACGCCAAATAATCCACCTTAGTACTAGTGTGGTGTATTACAAATGTCTTTACAGTTCTGTCATTCCGGACCCTGGCCTGTCGCCAGGCCAGGCTTGATCCGGAATCCATGTCTATCCCCTGGATTCCAGCCTTCGCTGGAATGACAGCAACTTCCTTGATACGGCAAGATATATAAGAGACACTACACTA
>JAUYMF010000153.1 GCA_030698765.1 Dehalococcoidales bacterium | reverse complement strand
TTGAAGATGTCCCTGGGGCTATAGCCGTAGTTCGTTCCCGGCGGAAGCCAGACCGGTTTGACTTTGCCGCCAATCTCCCGGGTGCCCCCGCAGACCAGGAGGTCAATTTCCGGGTGCTCTTCCATCACCCGGATGGACTGTTCCATGGCGGACGGATGGACTATATCATCATCCGGCAATTGTTTCAGGTATTTCCCTCGCGCCAGCAGCATCCCTTTGCTGAAGGCGTGCCCCGGGCCTTTGTCCGGTTCGGATATGAAGATGTCCACAATATCGGAATATTTACGGACAACCTCGGCAGTGTTGTCCGTTGAGCCCCCGTCAATGATAATCAGTTCATCCTCCGGTGTTACCAGCGTGCGGCTACGCTCCAGCGCTTGCATCAGGTATTCCGCCCGGTTCCTGGTGGCAACGATAAAGGATACCCTTTTCGAAGCGTAGCCTTCAAGGGTATATTTTTCAAGTAGATTCTTCGATTTCTCAGCCAGTTTGTTGGCATTCATCAAAACGGCCCTTTGAACCTTCTCTCATGGCTGTAAAAGTCCTCGTGGGACAAATCGGCTGGCTCCAGTCCCAGCATCTCCTCCACGGCCCTGATGATATCAATGGCGTTGGGATAGAACTCGTTCTCCAGGTGCCGGGCGGTGGGGCAGGGGGCGGGGGCAAAGCCAATCCGGCGCACCGGAGATTTCAGCTTGCCGAAGCACTTCTCATAGACCCTGGCCGCCGCCTCAGCGCTGAACCCGTAATCCAGCCAGTCATTATCGGCGACGATGCAGCGGCCCGTCCTGGTCACCGACTCCATGATAAGGTCGTCATTAAAAGGGGCGATGGTACGGGGGTCGACAATCTCAACACTGACCCCTCTCCTGGCTAAAATCTCCGAGGCTTTCAGAGCCTCCACATTCATCCAGGAGGTCGCCACCACGGTTATATCTTTTCCCTCACGCAAAATACTGGCGCCTTCCAGCGGTATGGTGAAGGGTTCCTCCGGGACATCAGCCTCCTGCCAGTAAAGCCAGCGGTGCTCGATGAATACCACCGGATTATTGTCCCTTATCGCTGAAATCAGCAGTCCTTTGGCATCCCGGGGCGTAACCGGCAGCACCACTTTTATGCCCGGAATATGAGCAAAGACCGAATGCAGGCTCTTGCTGTGCTGAAAGCCCTGTCCCCACCCGCGCCCGATGACGGCCCTGATTACCATCGGCACCTTCAGTTCCCCCTGTGACATGTACCGGTACGCGGAGACCATGTTGGCCAGCTGGTTCATTGCCAGCAGCATAAAGTCCACGCGAATATGAACGTGGATGGGCCTCATCCCGTTGATAGCCGCGCCCAGCCCGAAGCCGGTCATGGTGTCTTCGGCAAGTGGAGTATCAAAGCACCTCTCCTCGCCGAACTTTTCCACCAGGCCATCCGTACTGCCGAAGACTTTTTTATGGTCGGGCACGCCTATCCCGTAGACGAAGACACCCGGGTCTCTCTCCATTTCCTGGGACATGGCTTCATTCAGTGCCTGGCAATAGCTGATTTTTCTCATTCGGCAAAAACCCCGTTACATACTTCGCCATTATCAGCAAAGGGGGCCTCTTTAGCCATACGAAGGCTGTTTTCAATCCGGCTATCTATCTCCTTTTCAATCCTGAGAAGCTCCTCCTCGTTGATGCCCTGCCGCAGAAGTTTCCTTCTCTGTAAACTTACCGGGTCATTCTTGAACCACTCATCAAACTCTTCTCTGGAGCGATAGCCGGCATCGAAATCCTCGTTCACCCCGACGTGCTCCAGGTAGCGGTAATATTTTAAGTGCATGAAGCTGGGCATCCCGGTCTCTTTTATTGATACAATCGCTTTGCGGGCCAAACCGTAAATGATCCCGGCATCGGTCGTGGTGTCCTTAAAAACATTGCAGTTGAATTTAGCGACGATATCCGTAATGGAAGCATAACCCTGTCTTTTATCAATCGCGGTATGCACCGCGAACCCGTTATCTTCGCACACGAACAGGACCGGCAACTTCATCAGGCAGGCAACATTTAGACTCTCCCAGAAGGTACCCTCGTCACAGGCCCCGTCTCCGAAAAACACGACGACCATTTTCCCATTACCCTGCTGCTTATTAGCAAAAGCCGCCCCCACCGCCACCGGAATGACGCTGGCGACAATCGCCGAGGTGCCCATAAAGCCGCATTCAGGGGCGCACATGTGCATGGAACCCCCTTTACCTTTCAATAGCGCCGTGTCTTTCCCGTACATCTCGGCAAAGAAGTCTTCAACCTTTCCCGTTTTAGACAGATAGATAGCGTGAGACCGGTAGGTAGCAAACACCTGGTCATTTGGTTGCAAAGCCTGGCAGACTCCGGCGGCGATTGCCTCTTCTCCCATGGACATGTGCATCGGGGTTTTCATCTCGTCTTCCAGGTAATGCTCGCGGATTTTTTCCTCGGCTCTCCTGGCCAGGTACAGTTTTTTATAAAGTTCAAGGTTCAATGTCATCGTTCTAAAGTGCTCTCTTTCGTTTAATCCGGAAACAGTCCTCATCTCACTATGCGCCCCAGACGCCTGAGTGGCCAGGGATGCACCCCGTTCCCCCACCTGTCCTCCGGGGTTACTGTTATGCCGGGCTCAAGGTCTTTATCTTCCAGGGAATCAAATACCCCTAATACTTCCAGCATCCTTATTGATGATGTACGCACATGAGCCTGCAGGTCTGAGGGGTCGTAATCATTCTTGTTGTCCATCAAGTTGTCAACGGAGCGCAGGCACATTTCCGGGTGTACTTCACTGCGGCAGTAGTCTTCATAGCGTGACATCAGAGCTTCGGGGACACATTTGTTGTCAAATAAAGGAAAGAGAAAGTAGCTTTTGACACCAAGGCAGGCCGCGGTGAATATCGAAGTAGAGGTAAATGCGTAAGTCGTAGATATTGTCTGGTCTTGCATAACCAGGGCCTCACTGCTGAGGTTATCCACAACCTCAAAACCCTTTAAGTCCACCTTAGCCCTTTGCTCTGCGGTCTCTCCAGGATGAGGTTTATAGACAAACCTCGCTCCCGAGTGTTTGGTTCTTATCATATCAATAAGCTCATTATAACGGTGGTAGCATGCGTCAGTAGCTAGCGATGGTTCCCAATCGAATGGCTGGCCGAAAAGCACCACGCTCTGGCTGCTGGCTGCCGGTGTCCTGTCCTTCATGTAAAGGGGGATAAATGTCTGTCCCCGTTTCAGACCGCAGCGTTTTGGAGCGTAGATTCCCCTGAAGACGAAATCGGCTGGCCTGGTCCGGAATCTGGCATCGCGCTGTCCTGTCCCTCCATCTTTGGTTCTCAACCAGAACATATCGAGGTAGGCCGTCCCAAAGAAGTGTGAATAAAGATTGAAATAGTACGCCTGACTATAATTGGGTACATAGTCACTCAACAGCAAATCATCCCTTTGCTCGGTAATGAGGACTGAATTCACACCGGCTGCTGACTTTATCCTCCTTAAGAAGAGCATCTCGTTTAGAGTCAGGCCGTTAAAAACGAAAGCCAGCGAATCTGGTTGGAAAGAGATAGCTTTTAACTCGGCTGCCACCCGTCGTGCCGCGGGAAAACCCTGCCGTAGTGATAAGTAGAGATTCTTCCCGGTGATGCCGGCTCTCCAGTTGCCCGCCCATGCAATGCGTGTTATCTCATGGGCGCTATCGAACCTTTTCAGGATGAAGTCCCACTCGTAGTTAGAACTGAGCTTCTCTCGGGCGTAAATGAGTGTTAAGGTAAGGTCTGGCCTGACCTCCCGGATGATAGCCGCCAGTCCTGCCCAGGCGGCGAACTCGACGGGATATTCGGCAAAGAAATATATGGCGCTTTTACTCACCTAATTGGCCTCTTTAACTGATTCCATCATTTTTCACATCAAATCTGAAATCCAGAACATAATCAACAATGTAAATTACTAGACAACTCTCTTCAGCCGGTGCCGGTAAATCTTCTCTCTTTCACTGGGATAGACAACCTTGATTCCATCTCCCATGGCTTTCTCAATAGTGCGTACATATGTGACCACCCTCTGAATACCCTGCGGTTCCATGGAAGCGGCCTGGTCACTGCCCCACATAGCACGATCAAGAGTGATATGCCGTTCTACAATTTTGGCGCCGAGTACGGCGGCGGCAATCGTGGTGCTGATACCCACCTCATGCCCGGAATAGCCCACGGGGCAGGAGTAACGCTGGCTGAGGGTCTGGATAACGCGCAAGTTTAGCTCTTCCGGGGGACTCGGGTAGGAACTGGTGCAGTGCATTATTACTAAATCTTCGGTGCCCAGTATATCAACGGCATGATTTATCTGCTGGAAGGTGCTCATACCGGTAGACAGGATGACGGGTTTGCCTTTGCTGCGAATATGGCGTAAGAGGTCATCGTTGGTCAGGCTTGGTGAGGCGATTTTATAGCAGGGCGGGTTAAACCTGTCCATGAAGTCCACCGAAGACTTGTCCCAGCAGGAGGCAAACCACATGATACCTAGCTCCTGACAGTAACTATCTATTTCCCGATACTCGTCAAGCCCGAACTCCAGCCCTTCCTTGAGCACCCGGTAAGTGCTGCCGAACGGGGATTCCACCGGTTTATCCAGTTCTTCTTGGGAATACACGGCCTCGATAGTTCGTTTCTGGAATTTGACAGCATCACACCCGGCGGATGCGGCCACATCGATAAGCTTTTTGGCCAAGTTAAGGTCTCCATTGTGGTTGATGCCTATTTCAGCGATGATGAAGCAAGGTTCGCCTTCGCCTACATTGCGATTAGCTATATTTACTTTCATAATTCTTTAAACCTCCCTCTTGCGGCATATTCCGAAAATTTGCCGGGTTAACTCACCGCTTGTAAAGAGAACAGGATCATCAACTACATACTCTGTGAAATCGAAAATATCAGAAGTTAGTTTGGTGAAGCCATCTCTTGTCAATTCATTCAAATGGTATTTATTTAACGGGTTTGGCCCACCTCTTTCCGAAATAGGTGTAGTTACTATCAGCACACCCCCTGGCTTTAGTATCTTATAGGCCCTTCGTAAGAAATGGGTACAGTCATGTACATGCTCTATTATCTCTAAGCCTGTTATGATATCAAACATACTCTCAATATCGAATTCCAGATTATTAATATCTCCCACCCTAAAATGGATATTATGTTTACCGTAATACTTTTGGGCATATTTTATTGTGATTGGCTCGATATCTATGCCAACAACATAGTCGGCTACTTTGCTTATGATTTCAGTCCCATAACCAGATCCACAAGCGGCATCCAACCATAAGCCACCCTTTCGTCCGCAATACTTGATAGCTTTATTATATCTATCTGTACTTCTCTGAAAATGGTGTTCTTCCAGCGCATTTTTTCTGATCCCTAGTTCTTCATCATCAAAAAAATATAATCTTTCGTCAGCTCCCATTACTTCACAATCTCCACACCTGTTTGTGTTATCTATCAACACTAGTTAGCATCTGTTCAGCCATCCTGAAGTCCAGATCAGTATCGATATCAACAGACCTTTCCAAGGGCATGATATATGGTCTGATATTATCACCCATCAACTTGTCCTGCCCCATAATAACATCGCGGCGGAGAACGAACACAGCGCCATTTAATCGGTAGGTTTTGGGAGCATCCTGCCGCCGGGTTACCTTATCCCACTCTTTTATGATTGGCTTTAGACGATCTCCTTCAATATTGAACATCCACTGAGGTGGGTGTTCCGCTTCACAAACGCTCACCACGGAATCGCAATTTGTTTCTAGAAACATTTCTATTGTCCTATCAATATCCTCCGCTAATCGACAAGGTGACGTTGGATTTAGAAGAACAATAATATCTGTATAAAGCCTGTCCGATTCTTCCAAATATGTAACAACCTGTTGGCAAACCTTAACAGCAGGAGTATCATCCTGAGCTAACTCAACAGGTCGCTCAATCACTTCAGCCTCATACTTCCGGGCGGTGCCAGTGATTTCAGCGTCCTCCGTTGAAACGATCAATCTGTGCAGGTATTTTGATTTCTTGGCCTCTTTTATGGTGTAGTATATCAATGGCTTGCCCGCCAGTAGCCTGACATTCTTCCGTGGCAAGCCTTTGGACCCTCCCCTGGCTGGTATGATAGCTATTATTTTTTGCTGTGTATCCATATTATTCCTGACTAATTTCACATTACTGAATCTGGTACAAATCTCCAGTAGAGTTTAGGGTTATTGCTGAGTTTTTCAGCGATAATAAATGCGGTACTAGGATTGCCGGAACCCTCTGAAACTAGAGTCTTTTTCTGCGTATAACTTCTCCATCTGATTCAACATTTGATTATCTCTCTTTTTGCTGAATTCCTTGAAAAGCATTATATTGGCCTGCCATAACGACAAGTGAAAATCGTCATCAGTTAAATCTGTAAAGTTCACTGACAGCAAGTCAGAGTTGGTATGCTTATTCTCGTAAAAATCCTCCGTCCCCACCAGTAATCCCATCTCTATAGCTTTGTAGTATAAATCGGAGCCAGGATAGGGCGTTACCGGCCTGGATAGTACGTAATTGGGCATGGTCATCATACTTCAGGAGAAAGTCAACGGACTTTCGTAACGTCTCTTTAGTGTCACCGATGTTCCCCCATATCATATTAAATCCCGGTGATATTCCTTCCTTGAGTGTGGCTTCGATTCCTTCTTGTATCTGTTTGGTTGTCAGGTTCTTGTTCATATTTTTAAGTACCGTATCATCAAAGCACTCAATACCGTAGTTAACAAACACACAGCCAGCTTCTCTCATTCTCTTTAATACTTTAGGCTTGGCATAATTCAATCTTCCGTTGCACCACCACTTCATCTCAAGTGGCTGCAATACGTCACACATTTCATCGGTTCTTTCTGGTGAAATCATAAACAACTCGTCATCGAACTGAATATAATTGATGGAATACTTATTTTTGAGATACTTAATTTCCTCGCCTACCTTCTCTGGAGATCTTAACCGGTAACCTTGATACATTCTGTAGCAGAAGTTGCATCTGAAAGGACATCCCCGGCCAGAAAGGACCGGGAAACACCTGTCTTTATTGTCGGTACGGGGTAATCGAAAAAGTGAGTAATAGTCTATCGGGAACAGATCCCATGCCGGGTAAGGTAGGGCATCTAAATTCTCAGTGTAATCGTATTCGCCAATGAAAGGCACCAGATGAAAGTTATCACGAAAGTAACCGGGGTCCGGTGAAACGATATGGCCTCCCAGCCAGAACTCTACATCAGGAGGCACCGCCGCCCTCAATTTTTTTAGTTTTTGATATTGATAGTAACCTCCACACATCCCAACGCCAACTGCATCGAAAGGATGGTGACGCAGAAATTCCGTCAGATGGGACTCAGGATAGTGGTAGACATCCTGATTGTATACCTGGACTTCATGCCCTTGGTTTCTCAATGCCGAAGCAACATAAGCAAGGCCTAGTGGAAATGCATGGATGTACGAATCGTTATCATAGGCTATTAACAAGACTCTCATTCAGATATCCTCACTCTCCAAATGGCTCTGCCTGGCATTGGCAGGCTGTCCCTGGTACAGTCCCCAGTAGGCCCCTCTTTTTTCCATTAGCTCATGATAAGTGCCTTCTTCCACAACCCGCCCGTTCTCCAGGACAATGACTTTATCGGCATTGGCAATCGTGGAGAGGCGATGGGCGATGATGATCACGGTGTGGTCTTTGGATAGCTCGTCAATGGCTTTCTGGACGGCTGCCTCGGAGATATTATCGAGGTTATTAGTGGCTTCGTCAAAAATCAATATCTCGGGGTTCCTAATCATAGCCCTGGCGACGGCGATTCTCTGCGCCTGTCCGCCGGATAATCTCGTCCCTTTATCGCCGACGTAGGTGTCATAGCCATCGGGCAGTTCGGTGATAAAGCTATGAGCGTCAGCAAACCGGGCAGCGTTAATGACGTCTTCCCTTGAGTACCCTTCCTGGCGAAAGGTAATATTATTTTCTACGGTGTCATTGAAGATGAATGTATCCTGGCTGACCAGTCCGATGTTGTTTAACCAGGACGCCAATTTATATCTTTTGAGGTTTTCCCCAACAACTAATATTTCGCCTTTTTCAGGTTCAAATAAGCGGAGTATCAGATTAATAATGGTTGTTTTTCCTGAACCTGAGCGGCCGACAACAGCGGTTGTCCTGCCCCTTTCAAAATTGACAGACACGTCTTCTAGAGTCTTTTTTCGCCCTTTGTAGGCGAAAGAGATATTGTCAAACTGAATGCCGGACTTGAGTGAGCCGAACTCCTGCTCGCCATCTTTGATGTGCGTTATATTATCATTCTGTATCGAGTAGACCAGTTCACAGTTTGGCAGCACTCCCATAACGTTCATTAGTGAGTTACCTGTGGCACTCAAAGCGGGCACCAGCCGGAAAACGGCAAAGGCAAAGGTGCCGATAAGGGGGATTAATGCCATAAAACCACCGGGTGCCGCTATTCTCAGTGTCCAGGCTATTATGCCTACGGAAAGATACATGACCAGCATCAGGACAGGACTGGGGATCTGTTGCCATACCTCGCGTCTGACAAAATGGTACCAGCGTTTCTTCATGGTACTGACGAACCTGTCTATCCAGTGCTCCCCGGTGACAAAAACCTTTACCTGCTTGATGCCGGTGATTGCCTCGTTAAGGATTACCGAACCCTCTCTGGCGGCTTCCATCTCTCTCTTCCCGGAATAATATGAGACCTTCTTCCCCAGATACCTGGTGAAGTAATAATATCCCAGCGCCATCAGTAATACGGCTAACGTTCCCGGCCAGGACAGCGAAAGCAAGAGCAGGACTACCGAGATGAATAATATTCCCTGCGCTACTAATTCAGCAATCGAGACGACCAGGGCGGAGAGGGATGTTGGAGCTCCCCCTACGTTGTAGATTAACTCTCCCTGCTTATGGTCAATGAAGTACTGATAGTCAGCATTGATGAACTTACTAAAAATTTCGCTCTGATTTTTCCTGACTAGGCTGGCCACAAAATTTGACCGGAAGTTTATATAGGCCAGCTTTACGGCGAAGGCCAGGATGGCAAGGATCAGAAAGACCACGCAAAAGGCAATAAACTGGTCGGCAACCGGCAGCAAGCTGGCCACTGCCCCGAATAACGAAAGGACAAGGTTGCCCTGGCTGGCCCCCGTGTCAAAGGCGGTGCTCACTATCGGGTAGATTGCTGCCACCGTGGCTGCGTCCAATCCACCTACCATTAGCGCCAGAGCAGACAGTACCAGAAGCCTTATTTTATGCGGCTTCAGGAAAAACCAGATCAGGGTGAGGATATTTGTTCTTTTTTCCATATTTTTCTTTATGAATGACGGCAGAAAACGGCTTTAACTTCTCATATAAAACTCCCGCCAGTAGTCCAGAGTATCCTGTAGCGTTTTATCAAACTTAATCTCCGGTTTCCAGCCCGTGGCAGCGGTGAATTTATCAATACATGGGATTTGCAGCGTAACATCAGATGGCCTCAAGCGTTCGCGGTCAAGTTCTATCCTGATGTTCTTCACTCTGGAAAGCTTGAGCAGCCTGTCCAGCATCTGTCCGACGGTCATGGTCTCAACCCCGCCGATATTATAGACCTCACCCGGCGGGCACTTATTGACCAGTTGCCAGTATGCCTTGACCGCATCCCTGACGTCCAGGAACGTCCGTACGCTGTCCAGGTTACCCACTTTAACAACAGGAGGTGCCACCTCGGCTTCGATGGCGGCAATCTGTTTGGCGAAGTTGGAGACAACAAAGACTTCTCCCCGCCTGGGCCCCGTATGGGTGAACATGCGGGTAGTTATTGTCCTTATCTGCCAGGAAAGCCAGTATTGAAAAGCAAGTCTATCTTCCGCCACCTTGCTAACCGCATAGGGCGAAGCCGGCCGGAGCGGAACGCTTTCTGTGATGGGTACCTCGTCTTCTTTTACCTGCCCGTAGACCTCGGATGAACTGCAAATATGAATTACCGGGTTATAGTCATCGTTGAATTTCAGTTCCTTGACTGCCTCCAGCAGATTACAGGTTCCGATCACGTTGGCCGTCAGTGTCGCTACCGGAGCGGAGAAGCTGTAAGGAACATAGGACTGCGCCGCCAGGTGGAAGATAACATCCGGCCTCTCTTTTGATAGAATCGCTGTCAGGGAAGGCAGGTCTACCAGGTCGCCATATTGCAGCGTGATTTTATTGGCAATGTGCCGGATATTACCAACAGGCGAACGCCAGCGCGCCAGCCCTGAAACCCGGACACCGCTAAAGTTATCCAGAATGTAATCAGCCAGATGACTGCCCACAAATCCGGTTATACCGGTGATAAGAACTTCCAAAACTCTTCTTCCCTTCCTAATCAACCTTGCCTATACGCATAAATGTTACCTGATAAACTGGTTCTGCGCAATGTTCCCGATGATTTCAAGTGAGGGTACTGCCGCATCTCCAACCTTTAAGCGCCGTAAATCCGCTCCGCCAGGCTTTCCCCGTCCAGTTTGTGGTAGGCGAGTGCTTCCCCGGGTGTGCCGCAGGCGGGGTAGCCCTCCACAGCTAATTTCTGGAACTTCTTTCCTTTCAGTTTTTCCGAGGTTATTATGGAGTTCAATAAAGAGTCCCCCAGCCCGCCCCGGGGCGAGTGGTCTTCCAGTACGAAGATGGACGGGCAATCATCGGCTGTTTTCTCAAGCCAGTCACCGTCAGTCCGGTTCAGCCAGGGCATATTGACCACTTTCAGAGAGAACCCCTTTTTCTTCAGTATCTCGCTGGCCAGGAGGGCTTCGTGCAACATCACCGGCCCGTAGCCGAAGAGCACGGCGTCACCGCCCTCTTTCAAGACGGTTCCCCGGCCGCACGTAAAATCATAATCATCCGGCAGCTTAATGGTGCGGGGTGAAGGCGATATCACCAGCCGCATCAGGCAGTTATCCGTAGCTTTATCGACGCACCACTCCAGGGCAAGTTTGGTCTCCAGGGCATTACATGGCTGGATAGCTACCAGGTTGGGTAGTGCCTGGAACAGGGAAATATCCCGCAGGCTCTGGTGTGATTTTCCCGGCCCGGCCGGTATAATACCGGCGTAGTGGCAAACATAAATAATCCGGGTGCCTTCCGTAGCGTTATTGTATATCTGCTCATTGGCACGGGAGGCCAAGAATACCCCGAAAGAGTTGACCACCGGCAGGAAACCCTGGAGCGCCAGCCCCCCAGCCAGGGAGACCATGTCCTGCTCGGCGATACCGTTTTCGATGAAGCGCTCCGGGAACTTCTCTTCAAACTGGCGTATCCCGCAGTCGACCGCCAGATCGGCGTCAATGACGACGATATCTTTCCGCCGGGCACCAAGTTCGACCAGCGCCTCGCCGTAGGCGTTGACCACCTTTTCCGCGGCGTCTCTTAGTCTGACCCGGCCTTTTTCTCTGCTCTCAACCACTTCCAGGGATAGAGGCTTCAGTCCGTGTCTATCAAGACCGGCATTGATTCTGGCGGCAATCTCATCGTGTGCTGCCTCGAAGGAATCGTCGTCCGGGGCACCGGAGTGCCACTGGTAAACCCCGTTACCGGCTTTCAGTGAGGCGGGCCCCTCCATGAAGGAGACGCCTCTGCCCTTGATGGTGTCAGCAATGAGCACCTTAGGCTTGTCGGTTACCTTCCCGAAGCTGGTAAAAACATCCTCCAGCGCCGCGAAGTCATGCCCGTCACAGCGCGCCACGTGCCAGCCGAAGTCAGTGAACTTCCTCTTCAGGTCACCGAGGTCGATGACCTCGGTGACGGGCCTGTCCGTTTGAATCTTGTTGAAGTCGACAATCATGTTGATGTTACTGACCTTCTGGTGGGCTGCCGTCTGGAGGGATTCCCAGATTTGTCCCTCCTGCAGCTCGCCGTCCCCGGTCATGACGAAGACACGTCCCTTGCGGCCGGACATCTTCTTGGCTAAGGCCATCCCTTTGGCTTTGGAGATACCCATACCCAGCGAGCCGGAGTTAGCCTCAACGCCGCCGGTGCCGATATCGGGGTGCCCGTGCGTCCCACCCAGCCTCCTCAGGTTCATCAGCTTGTCTTTGGGCAGGATGCCCAGTGAATACAGGACGGCGTAAAACCCCGGCGCATCATGCCCTTTTGAGGAAAAATAGATATCGCGGTCAGGATGGTCGACACCCAGTTCGGCAGTGTTCATCTCAGAGTAGTAAAGCATGGTGACAATATCCAACGAGCTGAGGCTGGAGCCGAGGTGTCCCGAACCAGCGCGTTTCACCGAGTTCAAAGTGTTCAGCCGGCACATATCGGCGAGCAGGGGCAGCATTTCATATTTGTCGATCTGTGCTTCCCGAACTCGCTTGAATTCTTCGATGGAGACCAATGAAATATTGAGCACTATTTCTCCTCCATGGGGAATGGCGACTGGGTCACGCGGGGCAGGTTCGTCTTTCCGGCGCTAATCAGCTCTTCAGCTATCCGCCAGTCTATAGGCTGATTGATATCAAAGCCCTCGTAGTCCCGCGTAAAAAATGGCATCAGTATGTTTCCGGCGATGGTTCGTCCCTCGAAGACGACACGCGACCAGGCAATCTCCAGGCTGGCGTTTTGCGCGTAGACCTCCGGCAGCGCCTGGTAGGGCGTGCTGTGATAAGGTAGTTCTCCGGGTTTTTGTGGCAGCAGCGGGGTCATCCGCTTGCCGTTAACAATCCACATCTTCCCCGGGTGCTGCTGGCACTTCTCCACCGCCCGCAGTGAGTCGACCCCTTCTTGCGCCAGGAATTCCCGCCATGCCCGGCTGATGGTCTCCGGCTGGCGGAAGGGGCTGGTGGGACGCAGGATACTGAAACAATCATAGCTGCGCCCCTGCTCACGCAACCGCTTCAGGGTGAACTCTATCCATTCAATGTCCGGGGAGGTGTCTCCGGCCATGGCGGGGGGACGTAAAAAGGGTGCCCCGGCTCCATAATAGCGGGCTATATCCGCATAGAGATCGGAATCGGTCGATACTATCACGTCTTGGAAGATACGGCTCTCCAGGGCGGCGGCGATGGTGTAAGCCATCAGGGGGTGTCCGGCCAGTGGCTGGATATTCTTACCCTGCAGGCGTTTTGAACCCGCCCTTGCTGGTATTAAAGCGATAACACTGGGAGGCGCTGACATTTGTTTCAATACTCTCTATAATCTTGCCGAATTCTCTAATATAGCTACAATGAAAGGCGGAACTCGCTGAATTCCCCCTTTTTTCTATTGATACCCTTACTTTATAGTTTCAGGGTCTCTCTTTGCGGGCCAGTGCCCACACAAATCTATTTTCACCACCGATATCTCGTTCAAGACCGAGGAGGCGAAGCCCGTTGGGCTTGAGGAAACGCTTCAGGTTGTAAATAGACAGGGGTACACCAACCCAATTGGTGTGTTTTCCAATGTTGGGATAAATCACTGGAAGTCCTGAATACTTCCCAAAATATATGACGATACTTTGATTTTCGAAGTTGTGCACCCAGGTTCTGCCGCTAAAACCATGGCTTTCAAACGGGAGATTACTGCGAGTGAGAAAATGCAACTTGAGAATCCCGCCTGGCTTCAATATCCGGCTCATTTCATCAATGGCTGTTTTAACACGACTCAACTCGCTGATATGCTGTAAAACTGCCCTTGAATATACCAGGTCTGCCGAAGAGCTGGGAATGTCACAATGGCCGTTGGCATCAAGACAAAATAAATCGGAGACTTCAGGAACGAGCCGCCGGCTATGCTCGAGCATTGTGGCTGAAATATCGATTCCCGCGCAATTGAAGCCAGCACTCTTCACTACTTTTAAAATCGTGCCTAAGCCTGAACCATATTCTACAATAAATGCATTCTCCGGCAGTAAGTTACCTCTGCGGATGATTGGGTACAAAAAAGCATCATAAATCAGCTGTCCTTTGGCATATAATTTCTTTAAATCGTCTTCCGTCCAACTGCTTACATCTGCGTTCTTATTTTTGAACCAGTCACTCTGTGACATCACCGCATAAAGCGGATTGAGCTTTGCTTTTTCCTCCCAGGTGAGATCATGTTTGAAAACTTCGTCTACCATAACACCTCTCCATTGTTCACCATGCCGTCCAGCCTCCATCGATAACCAGGTTAGAGCCGGTCATGTAGGAGGAAGCGTCGGACAGGAGGAAGACGACCGCCCCGTTGTATTCATCCTCGCGTGCCATACGGCCCAGAGGGACCCGCGCCGTGTAGCCCTTGAGGAATTCGGCATCCTGGTTGTTGAAGACCCCGCCGAAGGTCAGCGTATTGACGCGGACATTCTGGCTGGCCCAGTAGGTGGCCAGGTAGCGGGTCAGGTTGAGCAGCGCTGATTTCGATGCCGAGTAGGCTACCGGTTTGAAGAAAGGCGCGCCGGTTTTACGGCGGTATTCGTAAATGCTCTGGTCGGGAGAGACCAGGCCGTAGGTGGAGCAGATATTGATTATCGAGCCTCGCCCGGCTCCGGCCATCCTCCCTCCCACCACCTGACAGCAGAGGAAGACACCCTTTGCATTGACTTCCATAACATCGTCCCAGGATTTCTCCGGGTAACTCTCGAAGGGTCCGTTCTCTTCCGCCGGAGCATCGGGGGGTGAGTCCAGTCCGGCATTGTTTATCAGACCATGGGGGACTCCCCATGTTTTCTCGACCTGTTCCAGTGCTGCTTCAATGGAGCTGCGCCGGGTGATATCCGCGGCCAAAAAGAGCAGGTTGTTATCAGCCTGGCGTACCCCGAACCTCTCCGCCACCAACTGCGGATTAATTCCGGAATCGAAGATAGCTACCCTGGCGCCACGGTCGGCCAGTGCCAGGCTGAACTGACGCCCGAGCTGTCCCAGTCCTCCGGTGACGACTATAATTTTACCCCGCACGGAGAAGAGTTCCTCGGTCATATCAGGGGTTACTTCCTTCCAGCTACGATTACACGCTCGAATAAATCACAAACCTCACGTACGGCGCCA
>JAUYMF010000152.1 GCA_030698765.1 Dehalococcoidales bacterium | reverse complement strand
CTGCTAAAACTATATTTAAAGGACTTCCTCCGGGCTGGTGATCTTGCCGGTGATGGCGCTGGCGGCGGCTACGGCCGGATTGGCAAGGTAGACTTCCGATTTGCTGCTGCCCATCCTGCCGACGAAGTTGCGGTTGGTGGTGGAGACGCAGCGTTCATCGGCGGCCAGGATTCCCATGTACCCGCCGAGGCAGGGACCGCAGGTTGGCGTGCTCACGGCCGCTCCCGCCCGGATAAATATCTCGACCAGCCCTTCTTTCATGGCATCAAGGTAAACCTGCTGCGTGCCGGGGATGATGATGGTGCGTACCCGGGGGTGTACTTTTCTTCCCTTAAGTATCTGCGCCGCCTCCCGCAGGTCTTCAATACGCCCGTTGGTGCAACTGCCGATCACCGCCTGGTTGATTTCGATATTGCCTACCTGGCTTACCGCTTTGGTATTGGAGGGGAGGTGGGGCAGGGCGACCTGCGGCTCGATGGTGGACGCATCATATTCGATTATCCGGGCGTACTCGGCATCGTCATCCGGTTCGTAGACGGTGTAGGGGCGTTTTGCCCTTGGCTTGACGTAGTCCAGCGTCTTCCGGTCTACCAGGAAAATGCCCGCCTTGGCGCCGGCTTCGATAGCCATGTTAGCCATGGTAAACCGTCCGTCCATGGACAATGAATCGATGGCGGCTCCGGTGAACTCCATCGCCGAGTAGAGAGCGCCATCAACGCCGATGTCACCGATGGTATGTAAAATTAAGTCCTTGCCGCCCACCCATTTCTTAAGGTTGCCGTGATAGATAAACCTGATGGTCTGGGGAACTTTCATCCAGATGTCCCCGGTAGCCATGGCCGCGGCGATATCAGTCGACCCCATGCCGGTGGCGAAAGCGCCCACCGCGCCGTAAGTACAGGTGTGTGAATCAGCGCCGACGACCACATCGCCGGGTAGCACCAGTCCCTGCTCCGGCAGGAGCACATGCTCGATGCCCATCTGCCCGACGTCGTAATGGATGATACCGTGCTCATAGGCGAACTCGCGCATCAGCTTGGTGTTTTCCGCAGAAGGAATGTCCTTGTTGGGCACAAAGTGGTCAGCCACCATGACTATCTTTTTCGGGTCAAATACCTTGCTCACCCCGATGCGCCGGAACTCCCTGATGGCGATGGGGGCGGTGACATCATTGGATAGTACCATGTCCACCCGCGCGTTGATGAAATCACCGGGGCTTACCTTCTTGCGGTCAGTGTGGGCAGCCAGTATCTTCTCAACCAGAGTCATTATTGTCTCTCCTTACCATTTAGTTATTGATAAAAGGCTATTACGTACAGATAATAGCACAGAAATAGGGCAAAGATGT
The DNA here is from genome assembly GCA_030698765.1 of Dehalococcoidales bacterium. Lineage (NCBI taxonomy): Bacteria > Bacillati > Chloroflexota > Dehalococcoidia > Dehalococcoidales > Dehalococcoidales bacterium. The sequence goes on along the minus strand of JAUYMF010000152.1, from coordinate 2,332 downwards.
AGTCAACCCCAGGGTGAGATACGGGTCAGCGCTTCAGCGCTTCAGCCGGGTAACTTTCCGGTCAGGACTTCTTATTGTTGGCCGTCAGCAGGCGGTTGAGGGCGTTCATATAGGCTTTGGCACTCGCCACAATGATATCGGTATCAGCACCCCGGCCGGTATAGGTTACTCCCCCACTCTCAATCCTGATGAGCACCTCGCCGATGGCGTCAATGCCCTCGGTAACTGATTTGACACTGTATTCGGTGAGCTTGTTGGGGACTCCAACGAGACGGTTAATCGCTCTGTAGACAGCGTCAATCGGGCCGGTGCCCAGGGCGGCATCAGCCAGTGCCTTGTTGTCCGGGCCGATGAGCCTGACAGCGGCGGTGGGGACGCCCCGGTCACCGCAGGTCACCTGGATACGGTCGAGGTGATAGAGCTCAGAGACGGTGCGCCGTTCTTCGGCAACCAGTGACTCGATGTCTTTATCGGTAACGTCCCTCTTCTTGTCCGCCAGTTCCTTGAAGGCGGCAAAGGCGCGGTCGAAGTTTTCCGGCGACAGGCTGTAGCCCAGCTCTGCCAGGCGTTCATTGAAGGCGTGTCTCCCGCTAAGCTTGCCCAGTACCAGGCTGCTGGCGGGTACGCCGACAGTCCTGGGGTCTATTATTTCGTAGGTTTTCGGCATCTTGATGACGCCGTCCTGGTGGATGCCTGACTCATGGCGGAAGGCATTGGCGCCGACAATCGCCTTGTTGGGCTGTACCGTAAATCCGGTCAGGTCACTGACCAACCGGCTGGTCTTATAAATCTGGGTGGTATCAATGCCGGTTTCCAGATCAAAGAAGTCCTGCCGGGTTCTGATGGCCATGACGACTTCTTCCAGGGAGGCGTTTCCGGCCCGTTCCCCGATGCCGTTGATGGTACACTCTACCTGCCGGGCTCCCCGCTTGAGCGATTCCAGGCTGTTGGCTACGGCCAGCCCCAGGTCATTGTGGCAGTGCACGCTGACCACAGCCCGGTTAATATTGGGCACGTTAGCGAAGATGCCGCCAATGAGGTCACCAAACTCGTCGGGAGTAGCGTAACCTACCGTGTCCGGTATGTTTACCGTGGTAGCGCCGGCATCAATAACCGCTTCCAGTATCTGGTAGATATACTCAGGATCGGTGCGGCTGGCATCCATCGGAGAAAACTCGATATCATCAAGGTATTTCCGGGCATGCGCCACCATGCTGCGCGCCATCTCCAGCATTTCCTGGCGGCTCTTTTTGAGCTGGTAGACGAGGTGTATATCGGAAGAGGACAGGAACACATGGACCCGGGGGTGAGCGGCTTCCTTGACCGCTTCCCAGGCCCGGTCAATAGCTTTAGCGTTGGCGTGTGTCAGGGCGCAGATTACCGGGGTGCGCACCTCTTTAGCGATGAGACTGACGGCTTCAAAGTCACCCGGCGAACTGATGGGGAAACCGGCTTCAATAACATCCACGCCGAGCCTTTCCAGTTGCCGGGCAATCTCCAGTTTTTCCCGGACATTCAGTGTCCCGCCGGCCGCCTGCTCCCCATCCCTCAGTGTCGTATCAAAAATGGTTACTTTATCCATATCTATCCTCCCTGGGAGAAACAACTCTCAAGAGCGGTCTCTCAAATAGATAAGCTCTAACTTCTTACCACTGATTCTCCCCTCCCCCGGTAACGGAGAGGGGCTGGTAAGGACGAGCTTGTCTCTCCCAGCGAGAGTAAATTCATGCCGGTGTTTCAGTTTATGGTTGCTATCTCTATCCTGTTTGCTAAACAATTTGTCCTATTACCACCTCATAATGTTTGGCGTCTCAGCTTATCTCAACACATTTCGTGACTTTTCCGTTAGAAGCATCTACGTGTACCTTAAATTGCCGGTATACTGGAGGAAGTCCACCTTTAACGGCGACGACCCAAACCTTACCTCGCCTTTCAAATGTAGCCTCTAGTCCTGGTAAGGCATCAAAGCTGTTTCTTACGTGCGCTTTCGCTAACTCTGCTGCCTCTTCACCGCTTATTTGCTTTGCCATCTCAGCCTCCTGCAAGCTATTTCTGAACCATCCCCTTTGAAGTTATCCAAAAACAATAAATTGTCATCCTGAGCACATTCGCTTCACTCAGTGTAAACTCCGTGAAGAATCTGGGTCGGAGGAGGTATTCGGTTGCGTATCCACCTCACCCCCAGTTTCTTCAGTCGCTCCGCTCCCTCAGAATGACATTTTCGGGCAGCCCATGTTTTGTAAGAAGGACGAAGTCCCTCTTTAACGCTCTGCGAGTTGATGGTGCCTTGCTTCTCTCGGATCTCACTGGTTCTTAGGAAATTGGAAAGGTT
>JAUYMF010000151.1 GCA_030698765.1 Dehalococcoidales bacterium | reverse complement strand
CTCTGTCCGGGATGCCATCTTACCTCTGAGGTGACCTGGCCGATAGCCCCGTCCGGAGTGGTGATAAAGACAAGCTCGGCGGCATCAGCCACAGCCTGGGCGCTACTGACGGCACGGCACCCTTTGACTGACTGCGCCAGTTTCTCAGCGGAGGTCTGGCTGCGACTTGATACCGCCACTACAGCGCAACCTTTCTCGCTTAACCTGATGGCCATTGCGGTACCGACAGTCCCGGCGCCGATAAATCCTAACTTCAGCACTTTTACTTTCCTCTCCATATAGAAACTAAAAAAGCCTTCTCCGACACGCCAGAGAAGGCTCGTAAAATACCCCCATATTCTTACCGTCTCGGTCGTATCCGATCCAAGCGATCCCAGCTTTTTAATGTTCCCGCCAAGCGCTCACCGCCATAAGGTCGATGGCTTATCACTTGGCAAAAAGAATCTTAACATAGTCAGGGTGGTATGTCAATTATCTTCTAACCCATCGCCCGGTTTAGCTCGCGTTCCAGGTAAGTCATCGCCGTACCCGGGTCAATCACCGCCCAGGGTAGCTTTTCCGTGGTTGCCCACCGCCGGTGGGCGTAATGCTCAGCGTCCAGATGGTATGCGGCGGTGGCTCTACGCCAGCCGGACAATGACACCTTTTCCATACCGGCCAGGACTTCAGCCAGGCTGGTATCTCCCCGCGCCAAAACCCCCTGCACCTGGCTCCAGGCCAGGCTTTCGTTTTTAAGTTGAATTCCTTTCGGGAGCAGACTGTTCCGGAGTAAAGAAAGGCGGCGTTCCAGAATGGGCAGTTCTGCCATCGGCAACCACTGGAAGGGAGTACCCGCTTTCGGTATAAAGGGAGCGATACTCAGAATAATACGGCAGCCTGTTTGCTGCTTATCAAGAATAGTCTTACACTTGAGAGTCAGGTCGGCTATTGCCAGGACGTCGTCATCAGTCTCCGTGGGCAAGCCAATCATGAAGTAGAGCTTGAGCTGTTTGACACCCTGTTCGGCTACCTTGAGCATAGCGGCGAAGATGTCATCCTCGGAGATACCCTTTCTCAGCACCTGGCGCAGACGCTGGGAACCGGCCTCAGGCGCCAGGGCAATGGTCCTGGCGCCACTTCTGGTCAGCTCTCTCAGGGCAATAGCGGGCAGGGGTTTAATACGGAGCGAGCTGATGGACAGTTCCGCCCCCATCCCCTGCAGTCTGATTAAGAGTTCCTCAAGGTGCGGGTGGTCAGCCACTGCCGGGCCCACCAGTCCCAGGCGTTTGCGGTGGCGCAGTCCTTCTTCAGCCTGAGCAAGGAGGTTATCCACGGAACGGTAGCGCATGGGACGGAATGTAGTGCTGACCAGGCAGAAGCGGCAGCCCCACCCGCAACCCCGCTCCGCCTCGATAAGATAAAGGTTACCCAGTTCCGTGTCCGGCGTGAGCACCACGGAGTGCGCCGGGAAAGCATCCAGGTCTTTCACCCACTGGCGGGCTACCGAGGTGCCGTCATTAGCCTTTGGTACGTAGAGGCCGGGTAATGAGGATAATTCCTGGAGTAACTGCGACCGACTGTCCTGCAACCCTGCGGAGAGCACCGGCAGCATGGCGGGCAGTATCGACTCCGCCTCACCGATACCAAGGCAGTCGAAGAAGGGGGCTAAAGGCATCGGGTTGGCGGTGACGCAGGGCCCGCCGGCGATAACCAGCGGGTGCCTTTCATCACGGTCGGCGGCGTAGAGGGGAATACCACTGGCTTTGAGAATATGAGGGATATTGAAGTAGTCAAGCTCGTAGGTGACGGAGAAGGCGATAACGGCGAAGTCAGTAAGCGGACGTCTGGATTCCAGGGATAGTACCGCCGGTGGCTGGGTCCCCGCTCCCGGTTCCCAGAAGGCGCGTTCGCAGACGATATCAGCGTAACCGTTAAGCAGGCTGTAGATGGCGTGGATGCCCAGGTTGGACATGCCCAGGTAGTAGGAGTTGGGATAGATGAGGGCGATGGGGATTCGGCCTCCCCAGTCTTTGAAGATGGTGCCGGTCTCACGGGAGAGGTATGGTCTGGTGTCTATCGGCTTTGCCATAATTTACATTATATACTAACCCTATCCCCTTTATCTCTCTCCCCTTGAAAAGGGGGAGAGGGAAGAAAAATTATTAAAGGGGCTTCGCCCCTTTTTAATCCCTCTTTTCCTTAAAACCTCCGTGCAGTTAGCACTACAGGTCGTTACTTTCTGCCAGCATAATGGCATTTATTTAACTAGTTCACACTGCTATGTACCTAGTAATTTTATATCGTGCTCGCTCTGTTCTATGTAAGAGTCCAGAATCGCACATATTTGAGATATAACTTCTGACTAAATGTTGATATGCAGGTCTTCCTCCCCATTTAGTAATCCGTAAATGCCTATCAGTAAGCTCTTTACGATTGCTAATTTCCTCATATATATCCTGCAAAGCTGCTTCCCCTCCGAGCGCTTCTATTGATTGATAAATTACCATTTCCCAATATTCCATTTTAGCTTACCCCTTATAAATCCGTACCCTTCTCAGGGGTTCTTTGCCGGAGCTTCTGGAGGCTAATTCATTCCTCTCGGCGATGAGGTGCTGGAGACGGCGGATATAGGCGCTCTGGGGACTT
>JAUYMF010000150.1 GCA_030698765.1 Dehalococcoidales bacterium | reverse complement strand
CGGTTACTAGTATAGTGTATTACAAATGTCTTTACAGTTCTGTCATTCCGGACTTGATCCGGAATCCATGTCTATCCCCTGGATTCCAGCCTTCGCTGGAATGACAGCAACTTCCTTGACACGGCAAGATATATAAGAGACCCTACACTAGCTGCTATTATCCGGGCAGTATTCCCCGCCCGGCCAAATCGTTAGCCACGTCATCAAGCCCGATAGATTCCAGTTTCCCCCTGGTAGGTATCCCGGTCTCCAGGTCACAGCCACGCAGCCGGTAGTATTCATCAAGCACCTTATCGAAATCCTCAATATTATACTCAAATTTGGAGTAATCGTAGCGGGGGTGCTCCTTGCCGTGTTTTAGCTGATAGTGGAAGGGATACGGGTAATCATCAATACGCCTGATTCCTTCCCGGGCATTGAAGGCTCTCTCCATCAAGTTCTTCCGCTCGGCAGCCTTTCTCATGTCCTCCACACTGAAATCTATTCCGGTAGCCGCTGACATGACCTGGGCAAAGTCTTCATCATGCATGCCTTCAGTGATAAAAGTCTGGTGCGAGGCAAAATGACAGACCCCGGTCATATCGCAAAGGGCGTAGGTGATTTCGTTATCATATACCTCTCTCGCCTTTATCGGGTCGGGGGTAAATGGATTGAAAAATGCCTCGGGGTCTCCATAGCGCTCCTCACCCAGTTTTCTCAGGTGTTCATCAGAGTGCTCCCGGCGAGAACCGGGCACTGTCTGCGACTGAGCGCCGGTGAGATGGTCATAGCCACGAGTAGCCACCGAATTGCCCAGCACCGAGCGTAAGCCACCCATCCCGCGAGTCCAGCCGTGGTCGGTATGGCCTTTGCCGTGACTGATATACAGGTCAGAGCCTCTTCCCAATTTTTCAGCCGAACGGATAGGATAGCCGTCTAAAATCTCGCCGAAGCCTTCCTTGTAGGCTATCTTATGCAGCAGTTCCAGGAATACCTCTTCATTGCCCGGCGTTATCTCCAATCCTTCGGTGTCCTCTTTGGTAATAATACCGTCCCTGTACAATTGTATCGCCCACTGGAAGGCGTGAAAGGGTACCTGCACATGGACGCCCAGCTGGTTGCACAAAGTGTTGGCTTTAACGAAGAACTCCACGTTATCCACCTGGGCCATATTGAGCGACCTGCCGAGAGGCCCACCCTCAAAGCCGGGGCCCGCTGTTCCCGCATATTTTCCTGATTTCACGGAATTGAAATGCCGGCAATGATAAGCACAACCAAAACAGGAAAGGATCTTCTCATGAATGGCGTCAAGCTCAGCTTTGCGTTTGGTATAAAAACCGTAGGAGACCCAGCCGGTGGTGCCGTAGTTGGTGTGTATCGTGTACATAGGATCCCTTTTAGCCCTATCAAGCAGGGACTGGCACAGCTCCATAAATTCCTTCGGCCTGGCTACCTTTACTTCCTTGTTACCCAGGGCGGCCACCGCCTTGAGATTCTTGGAACCCCAGACGGCGGCCAGGCTCATCCTGCCGGCTGCCCGTCCCAGGTCACCGATAATCGCTGAAGAAAAGCCCAGGTTTTCACCGGACGGCCCTATCTTGATAGAATGAATATCAGAGTTATTAAGCTCCTGCTGGATGAGGTGGTCAGTTGTCCAGGTATCTTTACCCCAGAGATGAGCGGCATCCCTTATTTCGGCACGTCCGTCGTTAAGCCACAGATACACCGGCTTCTCCGCTTTACCCCTGATGACAATCAGATCATAGCCGGCAAACTTCATCTCCGGACCGAACCCTCCGCTGCCATTGGAGCGGGCGAAGATTCCGGTCAGCGGGGATTTGCTGATGACATCGAACCGGCTGCTGCCCGGCGTAATGGTACCAGCCAATGGCCCATTACCGATTACCACAACATTCTCCGGTGAGAGGGGGTCAACCTCAGGGCCAACCTCGTCATAAATTGTTCTGATACCAAAACCGTCCCCGCCAATATACTTGGCGGCGAACTCCGGAGATAGTTCTTCATTTGAGACCTTCATACTGGTCAGGTCTACGTTAAGGATATTGCCTGCCCATCCATACCAGTCAGTCATTTCTTTCTCCTTTGCTACCCCGGATTGCGGCAAGCCTCTTCTCTGAGGCTACCTTCCCCATCCCCTGCTTCAGTAAGCGGCGCTTCCAGTCATCCTTCTCACTTAACGCCTCAGACTCCGCCTCCACATAGTGTATTATCCCGATGGGACAGACCTGCGCGCATACCGGCTCCCCTAGACACTGGTTACATTCGAATACCTTGCCCGTGACCGGGTCTGCTGACAGCGCCCCGTAAGGGCATACCTCCAGGCAGAGTTTGCAGCCCTTGATACAGGTCTCCAGGTCATGGCTGACTATCCCCGTCTCCTCATCCCGGCTGATGGCGTTTACCGGACACACCAGCAGGCATTCCGGTTCAAGACAGTGCTGGCAACATCTCCGGGACGCATACTCCCTTTTCTTCCTGCTTTATCACCCTTACCGCCGAGTGGCTGCGGCTGAAGGTCTGCGTTTTCTGGAAGGAGCAGTGCAATACGCATAGCTCACAGCCGGTGCACGGTTCATAGTCTACAAATAGTACCTTGCGCATTTGCCCTCCTTTGCTCGGGAAGTCTTTCTTGAAGCTATAACAAATATAGCCTCTGCCCCCACAGAGACTAATCTCCTTTTTAGTGTAGCATCTCACGTCTGCACTGTCAAAATTATTCCTGCTCACCCGACCGCGTCATATCGAGCACAGACGGGCACGAAGCTACATCTGTTTGGCGTATTCCTCAGGGTCGATGGGTACCTCGATGACCACCGGCCCCTTCATCCTGAGACCGTCTGCAATCGCTGTCTCCAGTTCGGAGAAGGACGCCGCTTTCACCCCATGAGCTCCAAATCCCCTGGCGATTGCTGCCAGGTCAGTACCCCCGAAATCAACGCCGCAGGCGGGATAAAGTCTTCTTTTCTGGACAACGTCGATCAGCCCCAGCTTCCGGTCGCAGAAGACCAGGCAAACTATGGAGAGTTGCAATCTGACCGCTGTCTCCAGTTCCTGAAGCATCATGAAAAAGCCGCCGTCTCTCCGGATACGGAGACTACCTCCCGGTCAGGAAACTGCAGCCTGGCGGCCATGGCCGCGGGAAAGCCGTAGCCCATCGAGGAAAAGCCGTTTGACATGAAGAAGGTCAACGGTTCATAGGTCTCCCATAGCTGGCCCAGCAATAACTTGTGCGCGCCCACGTCCGTGGTCAGGACAGCATTTGGTGATAGCAGCTGGCGCAGTTTAAGGATTACATGGTAAGGAGAAAGGCCTCTCCGGGAAGCGGCGACGGGTGAAGATGACACCTCTCTCATCTCATCCCTGAAAGCCCGCAATTTTTTTTCTTCCCAGGCATGATTCGAAGTATAGGCAGTAAGAAATCTGGTTAGGATAGCATTTACATCCCCGATTAGCTCCAGAAATGGAGCGTAGGAACCGTCGGCGGTAGAGGCGGTATCAATAGACAGTATCTTCTTTTCCTTGTGCCACATCTTGTCAGATTCGACGGGGTCAAAGCCGATACCGACCACCAGGTCTACATCCTGGAGGAACTCCACGATTACCCTGTCGCCGGCCATACCGGCGGCAGTGGCCAGGAACAAGGGGTTGGTCTCCGAGACCAACCCTTTTGCCTTGGGAGTGACCATCACCGGAATCCGTGTCTTTTCAATAAAGTCAGCTATTATCGCTGAGCTACCCACCGGGTCAACGCCCACACCCACAATCACCAGTGGATGGCGAGCTTGATTCAGTTCCGCCAGAGCCTTCTCCATTAACCTTTCGTCCGAATATGAGGCATAGACATTCGCTTCCGCCTCATCAGCTTGATAACTTTCATCCTGCTGAGCAGCCATATCGCTGGGCAGGAGAAGGTGCACCGGGCCCATTCTACCTTGAGTAGCAATCTCTATCGCCCTTTCGACCTTACTCCGGGTGTTTCTGGCATCCAGAACAATGCTCTGCTTGGTTACCGGCTGAAAAAGTGATGAAAGGTCAATACGCTGGTGCGTACAATAAGGCGCGGCTCTGGTTGACATCTGCCCGGTAATTGCCAGCACCGGCGACCTGTCCAGAAAGGCATTGGCCACGCCGGAAACAAGATTGGTGGCTCCCGGCCCGAGGGTGGAGAGGCAAACTCCCGGACGGCGGGTAATCTGTCCGGTAACATCCGCCATGAAGGCAGCCGCAGCTTCGTGACGGGTCAGGACAAAAGAAAGGCCTTCCCGACGGCAAGCTTCAAGGAAATCAAGCACCTCTCCACCGGGAAGCCCGAAAATGGTGCTGATACCATTTTCTTTCAGTGTTCTGGCCACTACTTCAGCGCACGTTGCCATCAAGCTTTCCCCTGGAGATTGAACTTTTTGATAATACTACGAAAATAGGACCATAGCCATTCCGGCCCCGTATCAGGTACGGAATGACGGAGGATGGTCGTTTGATGCGGGATACTCATATTTTCATTCATAGTGGTGTCTCCGGTAAAAGACATGATAGATTATAAGGTCTCCCGATAGTACCGTCAATTTGAGGCTAAAGTTTTATTGACATTCACCGGCGCCGGAGTATACTTAGATAAAAACAGACGGCATAACCCGACCAAACTCGGAGGAGAAATACCATGATTAAATACACGGAAGCCGATTTATCAGCGATGAGTCCAGATGAGTTCCGCAACATCGTCAGGAGCGGCCAGTGGACGGAGCACAGCATGAACAAGTGCCGCGGCTACGCCGTGACGGATATGGTCATCATCCCCAAAGAGTATGCCTATGACTACCTGGTGTTCGCTCACCGCAACCCGGAGACTGTCTCCATCGTTGACATGACGGAAGCAGGGTCGCCCCATCCCCTTCGCGTCGCCCCGGATGCCGATCTGCGCACCGACCTGCCCAGATACCAGGTTTACCAAAACGGCAAGATTATCGATGAGCCTACCGATATTAAAAAGTACTGGCGTGATGACCTGGTCGGCTTTCTTACCGGCTGCAGTGAGAGCTTTGATTGGGCTTTGAAAAACGCCAATGTGCAGTACCAGGTTAATGGCGTATTCAGCACCAATATAGCCTGTGTGCCCGTCGGGCCGTTCCGCGGCAATATGGCCGTTTCCTGCCGTCTGTTCAAGACTTCTTTCGATGCTACCCGGGCAGTACAAATATCGTCACGACACCGCATTATGCACGGGGCGCCGGTACATATCGGAGATGGCAGAGCTATCGGGATACGGGACCTGTCACGTCCGGACCTGATAGCAGGTTGGGAAGGCTCAAAAGCCAGAGAGCCGGCAGAGGGCGAAGTCGCCATGTTCTGGGCCTGCGGCGCCACGAACAGGATAGTGGCCGCTGAGGCTAAACTGCCCCTGATGATTGTTGATTATCCGGTAAGCGTCTTTATCACCGATAAACTGGTAGAAGAACTAGCCATATTGTAACCAGCCCGCCAGTCGTTGAGACAAGGCAGAGACCGGGGTAGAAGCTTCAGGCTAGTGTCGTGTATGCCACATGTCTTTACAGTTCTGTCAGTCCGGACCCTGACCTGTCGCCAGGACAGGATTGATCCGAATTCCATGTCTATCCCCTGGTTTCCAGCCTTCGCTGGTATGACTGCAACTTCCTTGATACGGCAAGATATATAGAGACACTACACTAGTACCTAGTTGCGTAGGAAGCCGTAATAATTAAGCCGTTCATGGTGAGCTTGTCGAACCACAACGGCGCGCCCTTCGACATGCTCAGGGCGAACGGTATCGTCATAACCCTAGTTCTTGCAATTGAGTACTAGTCCAGAGGTGGACTCAGGTGCACGTCCAGAGTGCGTTCGCACCACCTTGCCACTGCCAGCAGGCGGTCCTCAGCCAGGGGAGCACCAAGCAGTTGAACGGCCAGGGGAAGCCCATTCTGCCCCAGGCCGGTGGGCAAGCTGATAGAAGGCAGGCCGATAGTTGTCCAGGGCCGCTGCATCACCGGGTCTCCGGTAATCGTCAAATCCTTCGGAGCAGTGCCGGGGGCCCCGGGAGCGAGCAGAGCGTCAAACTGATGCAGCAATGGCTCCACGCCGGCACGCTGCTGGAGCCGCGACTGTAAACTCCGGGCATATTCGGTTGCGGGAGTAGCCAGCCCCTCTTCGATTGTCTTACGTATTCTGGGACGATACAGTTCCTTGCGTTGCGCGAACATCTCCCGATGATAGGTTGCGCTCTCAACCGACATGATGACACGATTAATCTCATGGAGTCCGGCGAAGTCAGGAGATAATGTCACCTCCTCTACAATGGCGCCCGCCTGACGCAACCGCCCGGCAACTTCTTCAGTATGGCACCGCATCTCTTCATCAGCATGGTCGAAAAAGTGCTGGCGCACCAGACCTAAACGCGGTTTCTGCTGACTGTTCAGACCGATCAGACAATCGGGGACTGGCTCATTAAGCGAATATAGGTCCTTAGCATCATAGCCGGCCACCGCCTGGAAGATGAGGGCACAGTCCTCTACTGTCCGGGCCAGGATACCAACATGGTCCATGGTCCAGCTTAGCGGCACCACGCCATAGGCGCTGATACGACCGTGCTGGGGTTTTAAGCCGACAATGCCATTATAAGCCGCCGGGCGCAGCGTTGATCCGCCGGTCTGGCTACCAAAAGCAGCCAGACACATGCCCGCGGCCACCGCCGCCCCCGAGCCACTGCTGGAACCTCCGGGAGTGTGACTGGTATTCCAGGGATTACGGGTAGGGGCCACATCCTGGTGCGCAAACTCGGTAGTGTGAGTTTTACCAAGCACAACAGCCCCCGCTTCTTTCAGACGGGCAACAGCGGTGGCATCATAAGACGGCACAAATCCTGACCATGACCTTGAGCCTGCTTCTGTGCGCAGACCGGCTGTGTAGAAAATATCCTTGATTCCCACCGGGATACCATGGAGGGGCCCGCGCCGCTGTCCTTTACGCAACTCGTCGTCAAGGGAGAGTGATGCTGCCAGTGCTCCTTCCCGGTCTAGCAATACCCACGCCTGAATCTTATCCTCCAGAGCATCGATGCGATCCAGACAAGATTCGACTAACTGCAGAACGCTTAACTCACCAGTGGAGATTTTAGAAGCTGCTTCGGCAACGGTTAGTTCACAGGGTGTCCTGACCATTTCGGTTTTCTTCCTCCCCGTTATTTACTTTTGTCCCAATACCTGAACACCCTGAATTTTAACACATCTTCACGGAAATAATAATATCAGACGGCAGAATTAGCGTCGGGTGCTCTCAGAGGCATCCAGTCGGGCTATTATAAGAGCGTAACGTTACCAAACTGTAGATTATTATCCTCAGATTGACGGTTTAGGCATTTTTCTCTTTATTCCTGAATATCGTCCCAGTCCACCCCTCAGCCTCGGGTCCAGCAAATCCCTTATGGCATCTCCCAGCATATTGATACCATAGACCACAATAGCCAGTGCCAGACCGGGCCACAGCGCCATCCATGGGGCCTGTAGCATATAAGAGCGCCCCCTGCCACTGAGCATACCTCCCCAGCTGGGCATCGGCGGAGGAATACCGAAACCGAGAAAGCTCAGGGTAGCTTCCGCCAGAATCATCTGCCCCATCGCCAGGGTAAATATGATAATCACCGGAGCCATAACATTGGGGAGAATATGACGGGTAAGTATTCTTATATTCGGGGCGCCGATAGCCCTGGCCGCTTCTACATATACATTTTCTCTAATGCCGATAACCGCGCTTCTGACCACCCTTGAGCTGCGGATACCGGTAGAGATTCCCAGTACAAGTATCACCTGTATCAGTCCCGGTCCCAGAACAGCCATTACAGTTAAATAAATGAAAAGAGGTGGAAAGCACATCCAGGCATCAACAAACCGCTGTATTATCAGGTCAGTCTTACCGGAAAAGAACCCTGAAATAAGGCCTATCAGCATCGCGACAATTATCTCCAGAGTTGCCCCTCCCAGTCCAACATACATGGAGATACGGGCTCCAAAAATAATGCGGCTCAGTATGTCCTGCCCCAGGTTATCCGTCCCCAGAAGGTGCTGCGGAGAGGAGGGTTGAAGCCGGTCGGACAGCAGCATTTCATCGTATCCATAAGGAGCCAGCACATCAGCGAAGACAGCGGTAAGAAAAAGTATCAGGACGATGGCACCGCCTATAGTACCCAGGGGTTTCTCCCTGAACAGCCTGATGAATACATCAATCAGCAAGGGATGACTCTTTGGTTCTCTCTCCGCTTCCCGGGATACTCTCTGGTTCTCACCCATTTTTCAAATTTTCCCTATCAGGTTATTTATAGTGAATTCTGGGGTCCAGATAGGCATAGGTTATATCGACCAGCAGATTAATGACCACCACAAAACTAGCCACTATCAGGTTTATTCCGGAAATCACCGGGTAATCTCTGCGGCCGATAGCTTCAAGCAGATAAAAGCCTATCCCGGGTAAAGCGAATATTGTCTCGGTAACCACAGCGCCGGCAATGACAATAGGCAACTGCATACCTAATATGGTGACCACCGGAATTAGAGCGTTCTTCAGGGCATGACGCAGGACAATCACCCGCTCGCTGAGTCCCTTGGCCCAGGCCGTCCGGATATAGTCCTGCCTTAGAACCTCCAGCATCATGGTACGCGTCATCCTCATGATCGTCCCGGTGAATACGGTACCGACCACGAAAGCCGGTATTATAAACTGTTTCAAATTTCCTACCGGATTATCAACCAGCGGGATATACCTCATCGGTGGCATCCAGCCCCACCATACCGAGGGGTAGACGACGATTACGGTTCCCAGCCAGAAGTAAGGAACGGAGATAAAGAGTATGGCAAGGCTGCGACCAAAATAGTCACCGGCGGTGTCCTGCCGTATTGCCGAATATACACCTATGGGCAGAGCCATTATTAGCGCTATGGTCATACCCAGAATCCCTAGCTCAGAGGATACCGGGAGCCGTCTGAGTATATCAGAGCCCACAGACCGCCGTGTCCACAGGGATGAGCCGAGGTCACCCCGGAGAACATCTGTCAACCATTCCCAGTACTGGAGGTAAACCGGTTTATCCAGTCCCAACTGGGTTCTAAGAGCCTCAGCCGTTTTTTCCGCTGCCCCGGCACCGGTTGCCTGCGTCATCTCTACTACCATTATATCGATGACATCGCCGGGGATGAAGCGGACCAGGAAAAAAACGATCAGGGTCACCATGAGCAGAGAAGGAAGCATTAGCAGCAATCTTCTGATTATATAAGCATGCATTTCATCTACCTTGTTATCTGCGGGGCTTTAAGTAGAATATCCGGTGTCCTGCTGAACACCGCTTCCTTCAGTATCTTATTATCATAGTAAATGCTGAAGGTCAGACAGGAGAATTCCTTAATGGTGTCACCAGAATGCTGGGAGACACCGGGGAAAATCACCTGAATTTCGGACTTCCCCTGGAGGGCTGGCGGTTCAAACTGCCAGCCCTCTTTCTCAAACGGTGTCTCTTCTGATACCGGGCGACCTAGTAGCCCATTGACTGCTTCAGCCCACCGTCAATCCAGACATACTTGGC
>JAUYMF010000149.1 GCA_030698765.1 Dehalococcoidales bacterium | reverse complement strand
ACCCGGTGGCTCGATAACCGGCGCCCCAAAAATACGGGCAATGGAGATAATTGACGAACTGGAGCCCACCAGAAGGAGCATATATACGGGCAATATCGGCTATCTGGACTTCAACGGCAATATGGACCTCAGCATAGTCATCCGTACTTTCTTGATCAAAGGAAACCGGGCCTATTTTCAGGTGGGCGGCGCTGTGGTCTTCGATTCGCAACCGGAAGCTGAGTATCAGGAGACGATGGTTAAGGCCCGGGCACTGATAGACGCTCTCAACTTGCGATAGGGGATATGATAATCATTATTGATAACTACGATTCTTTTGTCTATAATCTGTACCAGTATCTGGGTGAGTTAGGCTGGGAACCTGCTGTCCACCGCAATGATAAAATTACGCTGGCGGACATTGAGCGGATGCGTCCAACTCACATTATAATTTCACCTGGACCATGTACCCCGCTCGAAGCTGGCATATCGAATGATGTCATCCGCGCTTTCGGTGGTAGAATACCCATCCTGGGAGTTTGTCTGGGTCATCAGTGCATCGGCCACGTCTACGGCGCTAAGGTCAGCCATGCCCCTATACCAACTCACGGCAAGACTTCACACATCTATCATGACGGGCGGACGATATACAAACAACTGCCGAATCCGTTCGAGGGTGGACGCTACCATTCTCTGGCGCTAACCTGGGATTCGCTTCCGATGGAGCTTGAAGCGACGGCACATACTGCCGACGGCGTCAACATGGGCATCCGCCATAAGAAATACGTGGTTGAAGGCGTCCAGTTTCATCCGGAGTCCATCATGACTGATATGGGACATGCCATACTGTCTAATTTCCTGGCATATGCGGAGCCGGTCTGGCCGGAGGAGTGAGCATGGAGGAAATCGTTTATCTTAACGGTGTGATGCTGCCCGTAAGTGAGGCGAAAATCTCGGCTATGGACTACGGCTTTCTCTACGGGTATGGACTCTTTGAGACAATGCTCGCCCGCAGCGGTGCGGTATTCCGGATCGATAGTCATCTCACCCGTTTGGCTAAGTCCGCAGAAAGGCTGGGAATAGCGGTAGATATTGCTGTAATCAGGAAGGCTGTCATTGATACCCTTGAGGTGAATGGGTTAAGAGACGCCCGGGTGCGTCTCGCCATATCTATTGGTGAGGGCAGCCTGGTACCAGACCCCCGCAGTTGCGCTGGAATTACGATCCTGGTGGCTGCGGCTAAGTATAAGCCATACCCGGACGAATACTATGAAAGAGGCTTCAGGGTAATCATCTCTTCAATCCGCAGGAATAGCCAGTCGCCGGTCACGGCGATGAAAACAGCTAATTACATGGAAAGTCTGCTGGCGCGCCAGGAGGCGAAAGCCTCCTGTGTTGATGACGCACTCTTTCTCAACGAAAAGGGTCAGCTGGCTGAAGCCAGTACCAGCAACGTATTTCTGGTAAGCAATAACCTGCTGAAAACTCCGCGGCAGGAAAGCGGCATTCTGCCCGGTATAACCAGAGACGTTATCCTGGAGCTGTCGCTAAAAACAGGTATCATAGCTTCCGAAGAGGATATCCACCTTGAAGAACTACCGGATGCCGCTGAAGCTTTTCTCACGAATTCCATTCTGGGAATAATGCCTGTCACCTACCTGAATGGAACGGCAATCGGTGGTGGGAGGCCGGGCCCCATTACCCGGCGATTAATGAGCGTCTACAATGACCTGGTGATAAAAGAGACCGGTCAGCCTGATTCCTGACGTTAACGCGTCTGTCATATGATACACACGAGCCTTTTGCGTGATCTGGTGTCCGTGTAATATATTAGCACCAAAATATTGCGGTGCTATCCGAAAGTAGCCTGAGCTAATAGGCGCTCTCACCGGTCTGGCTGACCAGGGAAATTAAGTTTCTGCGGGTTCGAGGACCCCTGTATCCCGTTCCCAGCCTTCATTCTCCAGGGTTATTGCTTCAATCGCTACCGAATTAGCGCTGGCATCAAGAACGGGTAAGACCTGATATTCGGACACCCAGCATCGGTAGACTCTGAATGCTTTAACTATGACTCCTTGCTCATTCAATAATTCCACAATAATATCTTTTCGGAAGTTCTTCAAAGACATCGGACCGGAAACCTGATAACTCAGGTTTGCCCAGTTTTCAAACTCGAGATCGTGGGTGATCCCCCTCTCAAGTACAATTGGGTCGAATTTCCAGGTACCCGGCGAAAGATGTGAGGTGCTGGGATCATCACCATCCCGGTAAACTACCGGCTCCGTAGATCTTTTGAGGGAAGTTATTTTCGTAATACCGGGAATGTATTTTCCGTCCCACTTTACTCTAAATTTGAAATTCTTGTACGGGTCCATGCGGGAAGCGTTTACTGAAAATTGCGCCACAGCACTCCTCCTCTTCTTATTAGTGTCACTTAAATTTGTTTTTATAGTTTGCGGGGGCCTTTTTTTCACCATAATCTTACCGTTGCTAATGCTTTATTGGATGATAAGTCGATTTTAGCACATTACCTGTCAAAACGAAATCTTCATGTAAAAGGGTGTGACAGCCACTAGTGTCGCGTCAGGTAAATAATATGTCATTCCCGCCTCGTACATCGATACGGGGTCGGAATGGTCTCGTAATGACAGCGGTGGCGGCAGCGTAACTATAAATGTTACCTGGTACTGGTATAGTGTCTTAGAAATAAGTTGAATAATTATTCTCCCTTTCGTAAAGAGCTTGCCCCGTACTTGATACGGGGGAGATTGAGAGGGATTTCAATCTCCCCGTTCTCCTCTTTCTATTGAAAAGCGAAACGACTTTGTCAACGTATTTCCGAGACAGGGTACTGGTAGCGATTCTGCGAAACCAGCTACCCATCTTAAATCTTCTTGATAAGATCGCGCATAAGTAATAAGATAAAGGTGTTTGCACATCCTTTTCGGTTGCGCTGTTTGAACTAATTTCATCAGGGTGTATCATAGTTAGGAATTAAATTATTTATGCTGGCTAAACTAACTTTTCTGGGCGCGGCGCAAAATGTCACCGGTTCCTGCTATCTTCTGGAAAACCATGACGCCCGTGTGCTCATAGATTGCGGAATGTACCAGGAGCGGAAATATCAGGAAAGAAACTGGCGCCCGTTTCTGTTCGACCCCAAATCAATTGACGCTGTTTTCCTGACCCATGCCCATCTTGACCATTCCGGTCTCTTGCCCAAACTGGTACGTGACGGCTACGCAGGTAAGATTTATTGCACTCAGCCTACGGCTGAGATAGCCCGGATCATTCTCCTTGACGCCGCCTATCTGCAACAGGAAGATGCCGCCTATAAGGCGGAGCGTCACAGGAAGGAAGGACGCCGCGGCCCTTTTCCGGAAGCGCCTCTTTATACCGTGGAGGATGCTGAAGCGGTGGCCCCCCATTTTGCAGCGGTGGAGTACCTGACCTGCGTGAGTGTTAACAGTAACGTCGAGGGCTGTTACTATGAGGCGGGTCATGTGCTGGGGGCGGCAGCAATAAGTATAAACATCAAAAAGGAAGGCCAGAGCCACCGCATTCTCTTTTCCGGTGATATCGGTGAGCCAGACCGTCCCATAATCAATGACCCGGCTATTTTTTACGGCGCTGAATATATTGTTATCGAGTCGACTTATGGGGACCGTACCCATGAAGAACATAAGAACATCAATATTCAAAATCAGTTGCGCGACTGTATTAACATGACGGCAAACGCGGGGGGTAATATCATCATTCCCAGCTTCGCTCTGGAGCGTAGTCAGGAGCTGCTCTATCATCTTAATGAACTCTTTCTGCGCAAAGAAATTCCATTTTTACCCGTGTTTTTAGACAGCCCCATGGCGATACGTATTACCGAAGTATTTAAACGGCATGCTTACCTGTTTGACAAGGAAATGATGCAACGCCTGCGTCAGGGTGATTCCTGTTTTAATTTTGAAAACCTCAAAATGGTGGAGAGCGCCGAAGAGTCCAAAGCGATTAATCATTTGGAAGGAAGCAGTATTATCATCGCTGGTAGTGGCATGGTGACCGGCGGGCGTGTCAAGCACCATATTGTTAATAATATTACCCGGCCGGAAAGCACCATATTATTTATCGGCTATCAGGCGGTGGGGACTGCCGGCAGAATACTGCTGGATGGGGCGAAAGAAATCCGTCTCCTGGGGCAGATCTACCCCGTAAAAGCGAACATTGAAAAGATAGATGGCTTTTCTTCTCACGCTGACCATGATGGCTTGCTGGCCTGGCTGTCTGACATCCGGCAACCGCCGCGCTGTGTCTTCGTCACCCATGGGGAAGAAAGAGCCGCTACCAGCTTTGCCCGGATTATAAGTGAAAAGACCGGCTGGAAAACAAGCGCCCCGGGATATAGAGATACCGTGGAGCTCGTTTGAGGCAGAACTGCCGCTCCACGCTCAGCGCCCTAAAGTAACCCTTTATACGCTCAGTCCTGTTTTATTTGACAAACAGGCTTTTTTAGTTTAAACTATTATGTAATTAGTTCCAGTTTGAGTTGTTACAGACTTTTAATCATTCCAGATCAATCAAGTATTGGATGACCGGACTCTAACTAAAATATTAAGAGAGGAGGTCATCCAATGAGTTTTCAGGACAAGTCACTTCAATGCTCCGATTGCGGAGCTACCTTCACCTTCAGCGCTGAGGAACAGGATTTTTTCCATTCCAAGGGCTATACCAATGAGCCCAAGCGCTGTCCCGAATGCCGCCAGGCAAGGAAGACAGAACGCAACGGAAGCAGCAACTACGGAAGCGGCAACTACGGTTCCAGTAACTACAGTTCCAGACGCCAGATGTTCCCGGCGGTATGCGCCGAGTGTGGCAAAACTACTGAAGTACCCTTTGAGCCGCGCGGTGATAGACCGGTGTACTGTAGCGATTGCTACCGTAAAGTCAGACTAACTGCTTAATACCGGAGTTTGACTCCTGACATACACGGGTAGGGGGTATACCCGTGTATGTCACTTAAATCCATCAGAAAAACATCAGCGTTAGTTGGGCTAAACAGGAGGATAAAATGGTTGGATTATTCATACTCGGTGGTTTGATCATATCCGGTATAGGGGCGTACATATTCTTCAAAATAAAATGGAGTAGAGAAAGCGGGACAGAATCTCGCGTAAGGTCGGCGAAAATCGCACGGGAGACCGAAGAGTCAGCAGCAGCTAGAGCCGAAGCTGGCAGTGACTAGAAAAGCGCAGAGGCAAAGCTCTCATTTCTATTCAGTAGCAGTCCCGCGAAAGACGCCTCAGTTATTTCGTAGCCGACCGTCTGGGCAGACCCCGGAAAACATCGGCGCACTTCACATTGATGCAG
The DNA here is from genome assembly GCA_030698765.1 of Dehalococcoidales bacterium. NCBI lineage: Bacteria > Bacillati > Chloroflexota > Dehalococcoidia > Dehalococcoidales > Dehalococcoidales bacterium. The sequence continues at coordinate 4,666 of JAUYMF010000149.1, read as the reverse complement.
GCGGGTAGTCCGGAGGCAAAAGCCCTCTCCAGGGCGGGGCGGATATCCTGCGGCGTCTCCACCGCCTCGCCGTAACCGCCCAGCGCCTCCACCATTTTGTCGTAACGGACGAAGCCAAGCTCGGTACCGATTACCCTGTCTGCCCCGTGGGCCTGCTGGCCGTGTTTAATCAGTCCCCAGGCACCGTCATTGCCGATAGCACAGACGACCGGTAGTTTGTGCCTGACCATGGTGTCAAACTCCATGGCGTTCAGTCCGAAAGAGCCGTCTCCATTAAGCAGGAATACCTGCTTGTCCGGTCTGGCCGCTTTGGCAGCCATGGCGAAGGCGGTTCCCGAGCCGAGGCACCCGGTCGGGGTGTTGTCCAGCCAGTGCCCGACTTCATAGCTTCTCAGGACGGCGGCACCCCACAGCGTGATATCCCCGCCATCCAGGACGATAGTCGCGTCCCGGTCCAGGAAATCACGGACTTCCTTGCACAAACGGGCGGGATGGACAGGGGAGCTATCAGAATTCATATTGACCTCAAGCTGCTTTTGCCGGTCCCTGATATACGCCCGGCATTCCTCCACCCAGGGCAGTTCCTGCCGGTTCTTGCACCTGTCCCGGGCTTCCTCGATCATCTGTCCCAGTACCGCTTTAGCGTCTCCCATGATACCGATATCAATAGGCCGGTTACGGCCAATATCCGTGGGTTCAATATCTACCTGAATCCACTTTCCGCCCTCGCCAAAGAGGGCTGGACGGCCATAGTTAAGCGCATAGTTCAGGCGGGTCCCGACTACCAACACAACATCAGCCTGTTTCGTGCCTACCCTGGTCGGCCCAAAGCACATGGGATGGTCTTCGGGGACAACTCCCCGCCCCATCTGGGTCAATGTCAGCGGTAGCTTGGCCATCTCGATAAACTCCTGAAGCTCTTTCCCGGCTCCTGACCACCTGACACCGCTGCCGGCAATAACAATCGGTCGCTTGGCATTGAGCAGCATTTCGACGGCTTTCTTGACCAGGGCAGGGTCACCCTGCGCGCGGGCTGTAGTCCGGTAGCTCACCGGCAACGGGGCTTCTTCTACTTCATCCAGCAGCACATCTGAAGGTAACTCAAGGTAAACGGGCCCCGGTCTGCCGCTTAACGCCTGGCGGAAAGCCATGCTGATATACTCCGGAATCCTTCTGGCATCACGGATACTTTCGCGCCACTTCGTAATCGGGCTTACCAGTAATGTCGAGTCCATCTCCTGGAAAGCCCCCAGGGTCAGCTCTGCCCGCTGGACGGCTCCTCCCAGGACAATGGTCGGGCTCAGGCTTATGGAAGCATTCCAGATACTGGTGAAAGCATTGGCGACGCCGGGGCCCCCGGTGACCGCAGCCACACCCGGTTTCCCGGTAGCTCTGGCCCACCCCTCCGCCATGAAGGCGGCGGCCTGCTCATGGCGGGTATCAATCAGCCTTACCTTTTCATCGATGCAGGCTTGAAAAATAGGGTCTATATCACGACCGGACAGTGCGAAAATGCATTCTATACCTTCTTGCTTGAGAGCTTTAACCACCAGTCGGCCACCGGTAACTTTGCCCATTCCTTTACCTCCGGAATCTTCTTTTTAATATTGAACATCGTAGACTTCTGCCCGCTGGTTGTCAATATCTCCGTGAACGCCTCAGGATGCTTCGCGCTTCGTTGACTCTCGGATTATTGCATGATATTATCTACCTATTGTTTTTAACTATCTGATGAGGCGTGAATAATGAAAAAACTGGTCGTACTGGCCGTCCTGGCGGTGATTGTTTTAATAATCGGCGTGGTCTTCTTCAATCTGCCGCAACGCATTGGCCTGACCAGGTCACCCGCCGAGAAGCTATTGAAACCCGAGCTGGACAATATAACAGCCTCAGCCATGATGAAGGACTTAAAATCGGCCGGGGTTAACACTCAGGGTATGGATATCTATGTTATCCCCTACCAGGATTCCAGTGAGAGGTTAGCCGTTGCCGTGCTTGATGCCTCGCAGGGATTTGATATCCGCAGTTTCAACCGGGAAGATGCCATCACGGAGTATATGGGCCTGCTTGCCAGCCTGGATGAAGGCGGGAGGTACGGCATCAAGCGGGTGGCGGTTGACTACAAGAATGAAGAAGGAAAATCACTGTTAACACTCACTGCGCCTTCGGAGACAATTACGCGGTATGCTGACGGCGCAATAAGCCGGCAGCAATTCCTGCGTGAACTGGAAGGACAGGTCAACTTTGTTGAAGTCGCCAAGATTCTGGCTGAGGAAGTGCGATGAAGAAGTCGATAGTTACCGTTCTATTGCTATTATCCATGCTGATCCCTCTGGGTACGGTTGCTTGTGGTACCGAGTGGGAGAGCATGCTGCTGGGAATACTGGAAGAATGGTCTAACGAGCATGATATTAACCCGTCAACACTGGACGGCGCCGCTAATCTGGCCAGGAGGACGGCCAGTGGTTCTACCGGAGATGAGGAAGCTGATGCGGCAATAGACTATGAAACAATCGTCAGGAATGTTAGAGAGGCAGAAGAAAAGGATAAAGAGAGAGGGGAAGAGTCGGGAACAGATGGTTCTCAGCCGACGGGCGCTACTCTGTCGGAGGACCCTGCTGCTCATGTTGAAGGCTTTCTGGCCGGGGAAAGCGGGGGTGCCGGTAGCGGAGATCAGGAATCTACCGGGCTTTCCTGGGGTGAGGTTGTTGACCAGCTTAGCGGGCGGGTCAAGAGCCCGTCCAGCGTTGATGCCGAGAGCGCGGAGGAGATTTTCGAAAAGGTCAAGGGTATTGTCTATGAAGAAGACCCGGAGACAGGAAAATTCCAGCCTACGCGCGCCTCGGGGCACGATGTCGTGGATGTCAGAATGCAAAACGGTGAAACCAGGAAAGTAGGAATACTGGTCTCGCCCGAAGGCCGTATCCTCTATACTCCGGACGGTAAAGACTATTACTCTGACCTGGAGAGCGCCGTTGACCCTTCTCTCACCCAGCGGGCGACAGAACTCTATTCTGATACCAAGGACTGGATGTGGGAGTCGTTATTTGAGGGGAGCACCCGGAACAAGGATATTGACCTGCAGAACAAGGTAGCGTCCGAGGTGCTGGATGACCTCCGCACCCAGCTTGACGCCGGAGAAGCACCGAAGTCAGTAGCTGATTGGACAGAAGGACAACTGTGGGACAAACAGGTAAAAGAGCCGCTTCAGACTAAAGTGCACGAGCTCTTATGGCAGCAGGCGGAAGAAGTGCTGAAGGATAAGATTACCTCCGGTGGTAGAATCCCGACTCCCAAGGAAATAGAAACGCTGGAACTATTTGAGGATATGAAATACCAGTTTGATGGTGGGAAGACCACCACGCCCAAAGCCTGGGATGAAATCAAAAAACAGTCCGGACTGGACCTCTTTGACCTGGTGGAGGTGGACGGCCTCAAGGCAGGCGAGCTTGCCGTGGCTGGCGCGGAGTTTGCCCTGGAATCTGTCAAGACCATGGGGCGTGGCCTGCAGGATACTGACTTCGCGCTGCGGAGCCGTGCCTACATTGCGGAGCGTAATGCGGGACAAAAGCCGGAGCTGATCTGGCAACGGATGCGTTCCGGTGAGCTACCTGAACTGGATATAGGCAGTGCCAAGGCTGCTTCCGGGGGCGTTTCTTCCATGATGGCTTCTTCAGACGTTGCCCAGGAAGCTCAATTAGGGGTAATGTTCACCATGTATGAGCAGTCCTACCAGCGTTACCTCTTGGCGAAGGACATAGGGAGATAACAATGCGAATATTACTCGCTCTTTTGTTATTTGTAGTACTCACCATCGGAGCCGCCTGTGGCGGTAACGCAGCCCTGGACAAAGACTCTATCAGAATGATGAAAACGGCCCTGGTTGTTGCCTCCGGGCTGGAGATTGAAGAAATCAAGACGGAACGCGGCGGCCTTTCCATCTCCTACGAGCAGGTAGCCGGTGATAGCCAGGCGGTGCAGTTGCGGCGCTCTCTGAACCTGGCTACCGTAGCCATGAGCTTCATGGATAAGCCTCAGACCATTACGATTATCGTTATGGAAGACGGCACCCCGGTGTCCAGGGTAACCATTGAGGCTGGAGACCTGGCGGCACTGCTGATTGGAGAAAAATCGCTCGAGGAAACGCTCTCCAGGATTAAGATAGAAGCAGCCAGATGAGGAGTCAACCAGATGTAAATGGGGTAGGGTATCATTTTGAATTGGCGTAGGTATGGGTTGACAATGCTTAAGCGGAGTGGTATTTTCAGTGTAACTAATTGCTTCGAGGGTGGATAGTGATGACTAATCCTTTACAATCCCCTGCCAATAGTCATGTTGAACAACAGCTTGACCAGTGTATAAGTAAACTTGAAACAACATTGTCCTCAGATGTATTAGTATTCATTGGCGACATTACGGGTGGGGTTGATGATAATATTAGGGATGCTGTTGAGAGAATAAGGAAACGATATCCTAATCGAAAATCAAAATTAAACAAACTTACGGTTATTATAACTACTTTGGGTGGATACATCGAAGTAGTACAAAGAATGGTTGATACGCTTCGGTATCATTATAGGGTTGTAGAATTCATCGTTCCGAATTATGCATACTCAGCTGGAACTGTATTAGTAATGTCTGGTGATGCTATTCATATGGATTATTA
>JAUYMF010000148.1 GCA_030698765.1 Dehalococcoidales bacterium | reverse complement strand
TCCGGTCCCGCACCACCATCTGCATTACCGGGTCGACGCCCTGCTGCTTCAAAAGGATACAGCCCGCCAGGCTGGACATACGCACAATAGCTGTCTGGTTATCAGTGATGTTGACGGCGTCACAGCAGGAACGGAGCAGCTCGCCTCTCTTCGTTATTACACCGGGGTTAGTACCCTTAGGAGGGCCGGCTTCAGCAGTTACGGCAAACGTCCCGCTCTCCAGAACTTTTTCCAGATTTGTTCCCGCTTTCATCGCAGCTATCCCCCTTCAATTTCACCTTTTGCGTAATTTCCAGTCACCATTTCGAGTGCGGGCTCCTGACTGATGTTCGACCCGCGGGGACTTCCAGCTAAATCTCAACTTTAATTTGCCGGGGCCCCCCGGAAACGCTGGTACTCCAGTCTTTAATCGGTTCGATTTCCGCCATCTGGTCAAGCTGCCCCAGGGCGGTCAACCGGTCAATTATCTGCTGCCAGCCGCAGGGTGTATCCGCGTCAACCTCACACCTGCCCCCCACGGAACCACCGCAGGGGCCATTGAGCAGCAGCTTGGCGCATCTCACCAGGGGACAGATGGCGGCCGTCCTCCCCAGGACGCAACTCCCGCACTGCATGCAGACCTCGGCGAAATAGCCGGGGCTCTCTTCCTTGCCGATAAACATGGTATTGAGCGCCGGATAGACCGGCTTATCACTGTAGAGCCTGACCGTCTGGACGCCAAAAGCGCAGGACATTACCAGGATACAATCACTGGCATCAATAGCTTCCCGGTTTTCGGCCAGGGCTTCCTTGGCCAGCGGGTCGCAGCCGGTAGGGATTACCATCCAGCCGGTAACCTCTTTACCATCAGCCTCCAGTTTTTCCTTCATCGCCGTAACTTCGGACTTACCGCCGGTGTGCAGCATAGTAGCACAGGTACCACAGCCAATCAGATAGACCCCGTTACAGCGCTTAAGGTACCCTTCAATTTCTTCAAATGGCTTTGGCTCGGTGATTGTTATCATCCCACTACCTCAACTTGTTCCTGTTTGATTTTACTTTCATAATCGCTCCGGAAATACTTTAGAGTATCCGTTACCGGGATGGGGGCTGCCTGCCCCAGTCCGCACAATGAGGTAATTGACATGACCCCGGATAGCTCTTCCAGCAACCGGATATCCCTGCGGGTTCCTTCCCCTTTGGAAAATCTTTCCGTGATTTCAAGCATCACCTCAGTCCCTTCCCGGCAGGGGGAACACTTTCCGCAGGACTCGTCAGCCAGAAATTCCATGGTTCTGTAGACGATATCGATAACATCCCGGCTTTCATCGAATACGGTAACGCCACCGGCGCCGAGAATAGTCTCAAAAGACAGGGGAGTATCCAGCATATCAGCGGGTATGATCCGGCCGGTAGCGCCCCCTATCTGAATCAGCTTGACTCTTTCCGCCTGGGCCAGGTCAAGAACCAGCTCACGGAGCTGGCTGCCCAGTACCATCTCATAGACGCCGGGACTGGCTACATCCCCGCTCACCGAGAAGACCTTGGTACCCTTGCTCCGCTCGGTGCCTATCTGGCTGAACCATTGAGCGCCGTTAAGCAGAACCCGGGAGATATTCATCAGTGTTTCCACATTATTAATCACGGTCGGCTTTCTCCACAGTCCCTCCGTCGGCGGAAACGGCGGGCGGTAGCGTGCTTCTCCACGCCTGCCCTCGATAGAATCCATCAATGCTGATTCTTCGCCGCAGATGTAAGCGCCGGCGCCTTCACGGACCGTGATATTGACGTGCTCCAAAAACCCTTTCTCTTTCGCCTGCCCGATAGCACCCAGCAATAAATCAAGCAGAAAGTGGTACTCACCGCGCAAATAGATAAAGGCTTGCCTGGCCCCGATGGCATAAGCGGCGATGGCAATGCCCTCAACCAGGCTGAAGGGGTCGTTCTGCAGGATGTATCTGTCCTTGAACGTGCCCACCTCACCCTCATCGGCATTACAAATCAGGTACTTTTCATCCCCCGGAGCTCTTCTGGTCAGGTCCCACTTCAAGCCGCATGGGAAACCGGCCCCTCCCCGTCCCCTCAACCCGGATGCCTTGACCTCCTCCACGACCTGCTCGGGAGTCATCTCCATGGTGGCTTTCTTCAAGGCCTGAAAACCATCAGCAGCAAAATAGGTATTTATATCCCGGGGATTGATCACACCGCAGTTCTTTAAGACAATCCTTTGCTCTGGCACTAAGAAACTCCCGTCAAGTGTTACTTATTGATACGCCTTCAAGATTTGAGCAATCTTCGGCGGCGTCAGGTCACGATGGACATCACTGTTAATCAGCATCGCCGGCGCTCCGTCACAGGCGCCAATGCAGTTAGTCAACTCAAAAGAGAACCTGTTGTCAGCCGTGGTCTCTCCGGGTTTAATGCCCAACTCTGCCTGTAGCGTCTCGATTATCATCTGTGAGTTTTTCAGGTAACAGGGCAAGCTGCGGCAGATCCTGATGACATTCCTCCCCCGGGGCTTGGCCGCCAGGAAAGAGTAGAAGGTAGCTACCCCGTAGACTTCACTTACCGGAACGTCAAAGGACTGAGCCAGCTCAACAATAGTGTCCTGCGGGATACAGCCAAATTTCCGCTGTGCTTCCTGCAAGCGCACCAGCAAATTCCCGTGCTCTTTGTTTTGTAAGGTAGTTTTCTCCTGAATTTTAGGTATCCTCCTTACATCAACGTCCGGGCAACCAATCACAGACCACCAGAGACGGCCCTTCCTTCTCCTCACCCAGCTTCCTGGGCCGGGTCAGGGCACCCGTCGGGCAGACGGAAATACAGGCATCGCAGTCCCGGCAGATCTCACCCTCCACCGGCTGGTCGCAACCAAAAACGAGCTTGGACTTGAAGCCACGGTAGGCGACATTGAAGAAGCCCTGTCCGGCAATCTCACGGCAGGCCCGGACACACCTCCGGCAGAGAATACACTTCGACAGGTCACGCTGGAGATAAGGGCTGACATCCTCGATGGGGTAATAACGCTTCTTCGCCTCAAACCTGGAGAGACCCACTTCCAGGTCGGCAGCCATCCGGCGGAACTCGCACATATTAGCTTTCTCACAGATGATACAGGAGCCGGCATGACTGGCCAGCAAAAGTTCCATTATCACTCTCCGCGCTTCCAGTACCTTGGGGGAATGAGTCTGTATCACCATTCCCTCGGTGATGGGAGTATGACAGGAGCCGACCAGTGTCCTTGAACCTTCCACTTCTACCACGCACATACGGCAGGAGCCGTTCGGGGGTAAATCCGGAAGGTAGCAGAGGGTAGGAATATCTATACCATTTTCCCTGGCGAGTTCGAGGATAGTCATCCCCTCTTTACCGCTCACCGGGGAACCATTCAGAGTTACGTGTATTTCGCTCACACCACATATATATTACGCCATCACACAGCTAACGTCAAGCCCAATCAGCCTGCAATATTTGAGCCAGCAACCGCACATCATCTCCTCAAGTTTCCATATCCTAATCGGAGGCTTGACAATATTCTACCGCTTGTTATAAATTATTGCTTAATTCCCCAAAAAGTGCGAAGGGTAGCGCACAGGAAAAGCTACTCAAGAGGAGGAGAGATGAAGCGAAAATTCATATGGCTGGGAATGAGCTGGCTCGTGGTATTATCCCTGGTACTGGCATCCTGCGCCCCGACCACACCCACCACACCGACTACGCCGACAATACCGACAACGCCAACCACACCAACGACACCCACCACACCGACGACTCCGACTGTGCCTACTGAAATACCGGAATACGGAGGTATACTCTACTACACTACGGCCAGTCCATTTACAGGCAGGTTTGATGTGCTTGAGCGTTGGGGGATCGTTGAACCAGAACGGATTGTTCGCCTTGACGTAGAGGTCGGGGCTCTGCTTGA
>JAUYMF010000147.1 GCA_030698765.1 Dehalococcoidales bacterium | reverse complement strand
CATATTTGAGGAATACGCTGATAGAGAAAGTGATATTGTTACCGGCCTGGTACAGCGTATTGAACCAAGGCAGATTATCATTGATTTGGGCAGGACCGAAGCGATATTACCCTCAGTTGAGCAGGTGCCCACGGAGAGGTACCGGATAGGGCAAAGACTCAAGGCCATTATCCTCGAAGTGGTCAGGACCAGTAGAGGCCCCCGGGTGATACTGTCACGCTCGCATCCTGACTTGCTGCGCCGGCTTTTTGAGATGGAAGTGCCTGAAATTCTTAACGGTACCGTGGAATTGAAAGCAATTTCCCGTGAGGCTGGCTCACGGAGCAAAGTAGCCGTAGTCGCACTTCAGGAAGGAGTTGACCCGGTTGGTTGCTGTGTCGGCTTGCGTGGTATCAGGATACAGAATATTGTTAATGAGTTAAATGGTGAAAAGGTTGACGTAGTTCTGTGGAGTCCGGACCCGGCTGTATTTATTTCTCACTCTCTCAGTCCTGCTCAAATACTGGGTGTGTCGCTGGATAAAAGTGAGGGGGTGGCTACTGTAGTTGTTCCGGATCGGCAACTCTCACTGGCCATCGGCAAAGAGGGGCAAAATGTCCGTTTGGCGGCCAAGCTAACCGGCTGGCGTATTGATATTAAGAGTGCCTCAGCGGCGGAAGCCGAGAGAGCGGAGGCAGAAAGAGTAGAAGCAGAAAGGGCAGAAGCAGCCGAACCTCTGGCCGAAGCGGAAGAGGTATACGCTGAGGAAACTCCCTTAGAAACTCCGCCCGTTGTCGAGCCAGTTTTAGCGCCGGGCGAAACGGTTGAGCCGATGCCGGCTTTTGACAGTGGTTTTGTGCCTGTGCCAGTAGCTGCGGAAAAACCCAAACTCAGGTTTGCCGAGGATATTTTAGCCCGCGGGCCAGCTAAAGTACAGGCGAAAACGAAAAAGAAGAAAAAGAAAGGACAGCGTGAGACGGAGAGCAAGGAGGATGCGGTCGTGACCAGGAGGTCGCGCCGGGACTCTGACATCTTCCTGGATGATGAGGAATTCGAGTAGTCTTACTGCCAAGCAGCTACCGCAGCGGACCTGCCTGGCTTGCCGCCAGGTAAAGGCAAAGTCGGAGATGGTTCGTCTGGTGCGGGTAGCTGATGGTAGTGTGGAAGTTGATATTGATGGTAAGAAGAAGGGGCGCGGTGCGTATTTATGTCCTTTAGCCGGGTGCTGGAAAACCGGGCTTAAAGGTAACAGATTAGAGCACACGCTGCGGGTCATTCTTACTCAGGATAATCGGGAACGGCTGATAAAGTATGGGAAAGACCTGTATGAAGGAGTTGATTAGTGGTCAGGGCTGGTAAGCAGAGTAATATAGCGGAATCGTCAGATGAGAAGGTCACCGCCACTCCTTCATCTTCACAACCTCGCGTGATTGAAATCCCTCGCGTAATAAGTGTCGAGCAACTGGCTGAACTCCTGCAGGTCAGCGGTGTTGAAGTCATTAAGCGATTGATGAGCAACGGGATTATGGCTAATATTAATCAAACTATTGATTATGAAGCCGCTGCGGCCGTGGCGGCCCATCTTAATTATGAGGCGCACCCTCAACCTCAAAAGGGGCGGAAGTCAACCACTCTTGTCAGGGAAGCTAAAAGACAGCAGCTCCAGCAGGATAAAGAACTCGGTAACCTCAAGCCGCGTCCTCCGGTGGTTACGGTCATGGGCCATGTTAACCACGGTAAGACCAGGCTGCTTGATGCTATCCGTAAGACTCATGTTATGGATACTGAAGCCGGAGGAATCACCCAGCATATTGGTGCTTATCAGGTGGAGATTGACGGTCAAAAAATTACCTTTCTGGATACTCCGGGACATGAAGCCTTCACCGCGATGCGCGCCCATGGCGCCCAGATAACCGATATTGCCATTCTGGTGGTGGCGGCTGATGACGGAGTAATGCCCCAGACCCTGGAAGCCATCAATCATGCTCGAGCGGCTGGAGTGCCTATCGTGGTGGCGATTAACAAGATTGATAAGGCTGATGCAAACCCGGAATTGGTCAAGCAACAGCTAAACGAGGCCGGTTTGCTGATTGAGGAATGGGGCGGTGATACGATTTGCGTTCCGATTTCGGCCAGGGAGAACCTGGGCGTCCCCGAGTTGCTGGAGAACCTGCTGATTGTGGCTGAGATGGAGGAGTTGAATGCAGACCCGGCCCGTCCCGCGGAGGGAGTGGTTATCGAAGCTAAGATGGACAAGACCAAGGGGCCGCTAGCTACGGTACTGATACAGAACGGGACCCTTCGACCGGGCAACACGGTGGTTGTCGGTAATACCTGGGGCAGGGTCAAAGCCATGTTCAATGACCTTGGTAAGCAGGTGAGGAAAGCGGAACCATCTACCCCTGTCGAAATTCTCGGCTTAAACAGCGTGCCTCAGGAAGGCGATACCATGACGGCTGTTGCCGGTGAACGGCAGGCAAAAGCGTTGCTTGAGAAGCGTCAAACAGAGATGCAGGCCGGGGCGGTATCGTCAAGGTCAGTGACTCTCGGTAATCTCTTTGAGCAGGTTAAAACCGGACAGGTAAAAGAACTCAATATTATTCTCAAGACTGATGTACAGGGTAGTATTGAACCTATAGTAACTTCTTTGGAGCAGTTGTCCACTGATGAAGTTAAAGTCAGGATTATTCACAGCAGCACCGGTAATGTTACTGAGAGTGATGTTATGCTGGCGATTGCTTCTAAAGGGCTTATTATTGGTTTTAATGCCGACTCTGAACCAGGAGCGCGGAGACTGGCTGCCCTGGAGAGTGTCAGCATCCGTAATTATGACGTGATTTATAACCTGCTGAATGACATAGCCAAGGCTCTAAAGGGTATGCTGCAACCCACTAAGGTTGAGGTAATTGATGGACGGGCTGAGGTAAGAGCCGTCTTTACCGCCGGTAAGAGAGAGAAAGCCGCCGGCGTCTATGTTACTGAAGGCAAAGTGACCCGTGGCGTCTCGGTCCGGGTGCGGCGCGGCACGGAAGTGGTGCATGAATCTATTGTTATTAGTCTCAAGCGCTTTAAGGATGATGTCAGAGAAGTAGCGACCGGCTACGAGTGTGGCGTGGGCGTCAAAGACTTTAATGATTTTGAAGTCGGCGATATCCTGGAGTTTTTCAGGATTGAGGAAGTCATCTAAAGGGAAACAATTATGCCGCATCGTATCGAGCGGGTGAATAGCCTCATTCGTCAGGAACTCAGCCAATTGCTTCAGCGCCAGGTCAAAGACCCCCGGCTGGGCACTTTTATTACGGTGACCGAGGTTATCACCTCTGCCGACCTGAAACACGCCCGGGTATTTATCAGCCGCCTGGGCAGCGAGGAAGAAAAACGGGAGACGCTGAGTGTGCTGGCCTCAGCCTCAGGGTTCTTGCGTAAGGAACTGGCAAAAAACCTTAAATTACGCTATACCCCAGAGCTCAGCTTCCAATGGGATGAATCAATTGAACGCGGGGACCATCTCCTGCAACTGCTGGACGCGGTTACCTCAGATGAAGACGAAGCTTTGAGAACTTCGGGTTCCGGCGAAGATTAAAGCTGTCACGCTAACTGTTTGAGGCGGTTTTTCATAGCCAGATTATAATCAGAGACGAGGGTCGACTGTGGACGGAATTTTCAATATCAATAAGCCCCCGGCCAGGACTTCCTTCAGTATCGTGGCTATGGTGAAATGGCTCAGCGGGGAACGGCGGGTCGGTCATGCCGGTACGCTGGACCCGGCGGCTACCGGTGTCCTGCCGGTTGCTGTTGGCCAGGGAACGCGTGTCATCGAGTTTTTAGTAGGGAGCACCAAGACTTATCGCGCTGAGATCGAGTTAGGCGTGGCTACCGATACTTATGACGCCGATGGTATGGTCGTGCGGCGCGGTGACCCCTCGGGTGTCACTCGGGAACATCTGGTTTCAGCTCTGGCTTCTTTCCATGGCTTAATCAAGCAGACCCCACCCATGTATAGCGCGGTGAAGTACCAGGGTAAGCCTCTTTATAAGCTGGCAAGGGCGGGTATCACGGTTGAGCGGAAGAGTAGATTGGCGGAAGTCCATGACCTGAAGCTCGTGGACTGGCAACCACCTGTAGCTACCGTAGAAATAATCTGTGGTAAAGGTACTTATATCCGTTCTCTGGCTGATGATTTGGGGCGGCTTCTGGGGTGCGGGGCTTATCTGAAGAGTTTGATGCGGGTGCGGTGTGGCCCTTTTGATATCGGCGGTGCGCTTACTCTGCCTCAACTCGAGGAGGCGTTCCGCTACGGCTACTGGCAGCAGTTTATTCATCCCGTAGATAGCGTGCTTCTAAATTATGCAGCCGTGGTCGTTGGCGCTGATGCTGAACAAAATATCAGGAACGGGCGTCCCTTGCACCTGGCGAATGATGATGAAGGTGAGGGGAGGGAGTGCCCGGAACAAAACCGGCCCGCTTCTGAAAATTATTGCCGTGCCTACGCTCTTGACGGGGACTTCCTAGGTGTGTTACGCTTCAACTCTGGAAGAGGGCAGTGGCAGCCAAAGAAAGTGTTTGTCTAGCCGGACACTTTATCAGGTTGCCGGCGGAGGCAAACAGCTTCCTGATTGCCCGTGTACGATTTGGGATAAGCCGTTGGAGTCAGTCATGACTGATCGATGGCTGGCGTTTGGAGAGGATTCCCGTACTCGGGTCAGGTGTTTTGCCGTTAGTGGATAGCTCGGAATGACTGGAACGGGAAAGCTTGGGAAAAATTCTTTAACTGGCTTCTTGTTGCTAAGGAGGATATTCAGACGTTGGGTAAGATAAATGTAGCCGTGATTGGGGTTGGTAATTGTGCTTCTTCACTGATCCAGGGTGTGCATTACTATAGTAAGGCTAAAAAGGGTGAGTTTGTCCCCGGCATTATGCACGTTAATCTGGGTGGCTATCATATCAATGATATCAATTTTGTGGCCGCCTTTGATATTGATCGGAACAAGGTGGGTAAAGACCTGGCGGAAGCGATTTTTACCCTGCCGAATAATACCTTTAAGTTCACTGATGTCCCGGCTACGGGGGTTATCGTTCAGCGGGGCATGACCCATGATGGACTGGGTAAATACCTGTCTCAGATAATCAAGAAAGCTCCCGGACCAACCTCTGACATAGTGAAAATTCTCAAAGAAACACAGACTGACGTTGTGCTTAATTACCTGCCGGTGGGCAGTGAAGAGGCGACCAAGTGGTATATCGAGCAGGTTCTGGCGGCGGGTTGTGGCCTTGTCAACTGCATCCCTGTTTTTATCGCCCGTGAGAAGTACTGGCAGGAGCGCTTTATTGAGAAAGGGTTACCGGTTATCGGCGATGACGTAAAATCGCAGGTGGGCGCCACTATTGTCCACCGTGTGCTGACCCGGCTGTTCGGGGACCGTGGTGTCAAGCTGGAACGGACCTACCAGCTGAACTTTGGCGGTAATACTGACTTTCTTAATATGCTGGAGCGGGAACGCCTTGAGTCCAAGAAAATATCCAAGACTAACGCCGTCACTTCTCAGCTGGACTATCCCCTTGCCGAAGAGGACGTTCATGTTGGCCCCAGTGATTACGTCCCGTGGCTGACTGACCGTAAATTCTGTCATATCAGGATGGAAGGGCGTACTTTTGGAGATGTTCCTCTAAACCTGGAGCTCAAGCTTGAAGTCTGGGATAGCCCTAACTCAGCCGGAGTGGTTATTGATGCTATCAGGTGCTGTAAACTTGCCCTGGACCATGGATTGAAGGGAGCCTTGACATCCCCCTCAGCTTACTTCATGAAATCACCGCCTGTCCAGTACACGGATGATGAGGCCCGCCGGATGGTGGAAGAATTCATCACGGCAAACCGGTCAGAGAAAGTAAAAGTTTCCGCGAAAGTAACACCGGAGTAAAAAGGCTGTTGAATGACCGGTTCTGCTTCAATGTTTGGTGTGCTGAAAAAGCATAAAGACTTGTCCGGCAGTTTCTTAGATAAGATGGCGGGTTTCAGGTAGCGGCTTATGAAAATAGCCTTGGTTTCGCCTTATGACTTTGCTTATCCCGGTGGTGTTACCAATCACATTTCAGCATTAGAAAGTTATTTAACCCGGATGGGGCATGAAGTGAAGGTTATTGCCCCCGTATCCAGAGCCGTCTCTACTTTCGGTGACAGGTTTATCCCCATTGGCAAGCCCCGCCCTATTCCTACCAGTGGTTCCATTGCCCGGATTACCTTGTCGGTCAGGCTGGCATCGACGATCAAGGCTGTTCTTGAAAGAGAGCGCTTTGATATCGTCCATCTTCATGAGCCTTTCATGCCGATGCTCTGTAGCGCCGTGCTCCGGTTTTCAAATTCAACCAATGTCGGTACTTTTCACGCTTTTAACGGAAGACCCGGTTATAAATTAGGCTGGCCTATCGGTAGCTTAGTATTGAAGAGACGGTTGTGTAAGCTTGACGGTAGAATTGCCGTGTCCGGGTCAGCCCGGGATTTTGCCATCAAATATGTTCCCGGAGACTATAATATTATTCCTAATGGCGTTGATTTGGAGCACTTCTCGCCGGATGTGGCCCCGATCGGGGAATTTTGTGATGGGAAAAAGAATATCCTCTTTGTCGGGCGTTTGGAGCGGCGTAAAGGTTTGAATTATCTCATCAAAGCTTACCGGCAGGTCAAACAGGAAGTCCCGGAATCACGCCTGATTGTGGTCGGCCCCGGCGCCAGGCCGCGCAAAAAGTATGAGAGGTGGATTAAGCGGTGGGGCTTGAAAGACGTTGTTTTTCATGGTTATGTACCCTATGCCGAACTGCCCCGATATTATAAAACGGCCGACGTTTTTTGCGCCCCGGCCACCGGCCGGGAGAGTTTTGGCATTGTTTTACTGGAGGCTATGGCCGTAGGCACGCCGATTGTGGCGACCAATATTGATGGTTATACCAATGTGGTGACCCACGGTGAAGAGGGCTTACTGGTGCCGCCGAAAGATACCGGCAAGCTGGCCGATGCCCTGGTCTCCCTCCTTAATAACGAAACGCTCCGGCGGCAGATGGGCGATAAGGGGAAGGCGAAAGCCCAGGAGTATGGCTGGGAGCGGGTTGCCCGAAAAGTGTTCGATTACTATGTCACTGTTCTTAACGGGTCGCCACGGCAGAATAATACCGGAACGGGAAACGGCTCGAATCATAAGGATAAAATCCTGGAAAGGTGTGACCAGTGATAAAATTAGCCGAAGCTCGTAAGAGCCTGGCTTACCACTTCACCCAGCCGGCGGTCCGGCTTCTGGCTAAAGCGCCGGTAACCCCCAATTTCATCAGCTGGTTTGGGTTTTTGGTAACCGCCGGGGCTGCGGCGCTTATTATTACCGAGCACTTTTTCGCCGCCGGGCTGGTGGTGCTTGTTGCCGGTTTTTTTGATATACTGGACGGGGCGTTAGCCCGCAGCACGAATCGCGTAACCCGCTTCGGCGGTGTCCTTGACTCCACCCTTGACCGCCTGTCCGAGGCGGTGCTGTTGCTCGGGATTATGCTCCTGTACGCGGAAAGACAGTCGGTCGGTGGGATAATGGTTGCCGGAGTCGCCCTGGTTGGTTCACTAATGGTGAGCTATGTCAGGGCGAGAGTTGAGGGGATAGGTCTTGAGTGCCCGGTGGGCCTGTTTACCCGGTCAGAGAGGGTGGTGGTACTGGTGCTCGGGCTTTTAGTGAACCAGCTTATCATAGCTTTGTCTATAATCATGGTATTTAGCTATATTACGGTTGGGCAGAGGCTGATTTATGCGTGGCGGCAAACAAAAACTCAAATAAATTTGGGGGGGGAGTGATGCCAGTTATTGCTGTTATCGGAGCTCAGTGGGGAGATGAGGGGAAGGGAAAAGTGGTTGATATGCTTACGGAAAAGGCCGGCGTGGTCATACGCTTCTCCGGTGGGGATAATGCCGGACATACCATAATTAATCCCTGGGGTAAGTTTGCCTTACATCTGGTGCCGTCCGGTATTTTTTCGCCGAAGGCTATTTGCCTAATCGGTAATGGAGTGGTGGTTAATCCGGGCGCTCTTATTGATGAGGTGGAATTGCTCAACCGCTGCGGCGTCGATACTTCCCGGTTGCTTATCAGTGACCGGGCCAATCTGATTATGCCCTATCATATTTTACTTGATGGACTGGAAGAAAAATGGCGCGGCGGCAAGGCGATAGGGACAACCGGTAAGGGTATCGGCCCTGCCTTTGCTGATAAGGCAGCCCGGCTGGGAATCAGGGCCGGTGACCTTCTGGACAAGGAAGCGTTTTTGGAACGGCTGCGTACTATCCTTGATTATAAGAATGCTATCTTAACCAAAGTCTATCAGGTCAGTCCCCTTTCCCTGGATGAAATCTATCAACAGTATTGCCAGTATGGAGAGCGTCTGTCTCCTTACATTCAGGATACAACGACACTGGTTGATGAAGCGCTGGCCAGAGGGGAGATGGTGCTGCTGGAAGGCGCCCAGGGGACGATGCTTGACCCTGATTTTGGTACTTATCCTTACACCACTTCTTCTTCACCGATGTCAGGAGGAGCCTGCCTGGGTGCCGGTATCAGCCCGGTCAAAGTAAACGGTGTTCTGGGCGTTTTCAAAGCTTACTGTACCCGGGTGGGCGGTGGGCCGATGCCTACCGAGCTTAAGGATAAAACCGGCGACCTTATTCGAGATCTGGCCCACGAGTTCGGCGCTACAACCGGGAGACCCCGGCGCTGTGGCTGGTTTGATGCCGTTGCCGCCCGCTTCAGCGCCCGGCTTAACGGCTTTACCGGCGTGACCCTTACCCGCCTTGATATTCTGGATACCTTCCCGGCGCTGAAGATATGCGTGGGCTATCAACTGGACGGGAAGGATATTGATTATTTCCCCAGCAGTATCGCTGCTTTAGAAAGATGCCAGCCCATCTATGAAGAGCTACCCGGCTGGCAGACCCCTACCACTCATATCCGGAAGTATGAGCAGTTGCCCGCGCAAGCCCGCCAGTATATCGCCAGATTGGAAGAGCTTATTTCCTGTCCGGTCAATCTGATCTGTGTTGGCCCTGAGCGTGATGAAGCCATCCTGAAGAGCCCGATACTCTGAAGCGCTGAAATGCGCGTGGCGATTTTAGCGTATTCTTTAAGGGCGCTTAGCAGTAATGAAACGGGTTAGTTTGTTTGTCATTGCGAGGGCGAAGCCCGAAGCAATCCGCCACCCCGAGAAACGGATTGCTTCGCTACGCTCGCAATGACGATCATACAATTTAAGTGATACAAGCTACTGGTTCTCTTTGACAAAGACTGACTTGCCGCCGGTGTCGCCGCTGGCGGCAGCCCCGATGCGTAACAGCTTTGCCGGACTGTTGCCGACGTTCCTCAGCGAATGGACTACATCGGTCGGGCAGTAAATGAGGGTGTCCGGACCCACTATCTCTTCCCGTCCGGCCAGCGAAGCCAGGATTTCTCCGCTGATGACATAGTAAGCGTGGTCGCAGGCTGGTGTCAGGTCGTGGTAGTGTGGCTCGATGCCTCCCCCCGGCTCAACCTCATCAAGCACCACCCTGAGGTGCATGGAACCGTCTTCTGCGGGGCGGATTAGCTCGTAGGCAATCAAATTGAAGTGCCCTTCCAGATTGGTTATCGCTGCTTTATCCTTGGCTTTACTGAATAACCCTTTGCTGGCAACCATCTATATTGTACTCCTGCTCTTTAATCATAGCTTGCCTGTCCAGGTTCCTCGCTTGCGGACTGGAAGGGCGGTAAGTCGAAATAAGCTGCTTCAGGGCTAGGTCAGGACGGGAATAATTCCTTGAAGGCGGGCGCCGCTGTGTAGACGGGGCCTACTCCATTAATGTACTGGGCTACCCTCAATGCTTCGACGACTTCCTCTTTGGTAGCGCCGGCATTCAGCGCCTGCTGGGCTAAAGACTTCACCCCGTTGGTAGTCCCGGCGACGGCATCCAGAGCCATGCCAATGAGGCATTTGACCTTGCGGGGCAGGGCGCCGTCAGATAGAGCCAGCTCGTTGGTATTTTCAATAAGTTTGGCAAACTTGGGGTCGAGTGTTTCAAAAATCTTTATCGGTCCTTCTACCATTGTGTTGCCTCCTCTCTAAATGCCTGAGTAAAATTATCTAATTGGTACGCCTACCGGCAGGTCAATCTGGTACTTTTTCAGAGTGTCCCTGATAAAAGCCGCTGATTTTTCATCAGGTTCGGTCAGGGGAAGCCGTGGTTTCCCCGCCTTAAAGCCGATCTGGTTAAGGGCGTATTTTACCGGTATGGGATTGGAGACGACGAACAGCGCGTTAATCAGGGGGGTGAGATGACGGTGAATGGCGGCAGCTTTCGCACTGTTACCGTTCAGGAAACTGTCAACCATTTCCTTTATCTGCTTACCGACGAGATGCGAGGCGACGCTGATTATCCCGTAACCGCCTACTGCCAGTATCGGCAGGGTATCACCGTCATTGCCGCTCCAGACGATAAAATCGTCACGGGTGTTATTGATTATTTGAGTTATCTGCTCAATGTTGGCGCTGGCCTCTTTTACGCCGATGATATTATCAATCTGGCTGAGCCTGACCACCGTCTCGGCGGACAGGTTGGTGATGGTGCGTGAAGGCACATTGTACAGGATACAGCGCAGACTGGTACTCTGGGCGATGGTCTTGAAGTGCTGGTACAGTCCCTCCTGGGTGGGTTTGTTATAGTAGGGGACAACCAGCAGGCAGGCATCCACGCCGATTCTCTCTGCCTCTTTCGTTGCTTCCATGGCTTCAGCGGTGCTGTTACTGCCGGTGCCGGCAATTACGGTTCCCCGTTCCCCCACCGCCGCCTTGATTTCACGGAAGAGGCGTAGTTCCTCCTCCCGCACCAGGGTAGGTGATTCCCCGGTAGTGCCCACCACTACCAGCCCTTCACTCCCCGAGTCGAGTAAGGCTAGTGCCAGCTTTTTGGCCTGTTTATAATCAACTGCCCCTTCCTCATCGAAGGGGGTTACCATCGCGGTCAGCAGTCGCCCTAATTTCTTCATTTTCCTCTCCTATCGTCGGCCGCAACCATTCGTTTTTGACCATTACCTCGGCAATCTGGACAGCGTTCAGTGCCGCTCCCTTGCGCACATTATCGGCGACAACCCACATCGCCAGTCCCCGGGCATTGGAGGCATCCTGGCGGATACGTCCCACGTAGACTTCATCAGTGCCGGCGGCTGCCCATGGCTGCGGATAAAGGCTGATGACCGGGTCATCCAGCAGCTTAACTCCGGGAGCCTGAGTCAGGATTTGACGCGCCTCTTCAGGAGAAATGGACCGGGAAAATTCTACATGTACGGCT
The DNA here is from genome assembly GCA_030698765.1 of Dehalococcoidales bacterium. Lineage (NCBI taxonomy): Bacteria > Bacillati > Chloroflexota > Dehalococcoidia > Dehalococcoidales > Dehalococcoidales bacterium. The sequence goes on along the minus strand of JAUYMF010000147.1, from coordinate 1,231 downwards.
TCGCTGTGCCCGGTGAATACCGGTACCCGTGCGCAGGTCGCCGAAATAGCGATATCACTGGCGTGCATTATCTTCCTGGTTTCACTGACCATTTTCCACTCTTCTCTGGTATAACCGTTGTCCAGGAAGACATCAATCTCCGGCAGGATGTTAAAGGCTATCTGGTGGGGGTAGACATGGGGTACCGTGTTTTGCCCGTCCAGTATCTGCTTGCTCTGTGTGGTCAGCTCTTCTATGGCGGCCGAACCGGTGCCGGATACCGCCTGGTAGGTGTCAACAATGATACGCTTTATCGGGTTGACCTTGTGCAGCGGATACAGCGCCACCACCATCTGAATGGTGGAGCAGTTAGGGTTAGCGATAATCCCCTTATGCAGCTTAATATCTTCAGGATTGACCTCGGGCACTACCAGCGGCACGTGAGGGACCATTCTAAAAGCAGCGCTATTATCGATAACTACGGCTCCTGACTGGGCGGCTATCGGCGAGAAATGGTGACTGATTTCGGTACCTGCCGAGAACAGGGCGATGTCTATTGCCCGGAATGACTCGGCAGCAGTCTCCTTGACTTCAATCTCCTGATGGGCGAAATACATCTTCTTGCCCGCGGAACGGTCCGAGGCGAAGAGACTCATTGATTCGACAGGGAAATTACGCTGCTCCAGTACTTTAATGAACTCTTGCCCGACAAGTCCGGTAGCCCCGACAATAGCTAATCTGTAACTCATTTTGTCTCCTGTAAGTTGAGCAAAATATCCAGCCCGTAAACCAACCCCTGGCGTTTGACCACTTCCTTGATGGCCAGTATCACGCCCGGTACGTAGCATTCCCGGTTAATAGTGTCATGGCGGATGCTCAGTGTTTGTCCGGCGGCTCCCAGTATTATCTCGTGGTGCGCCATGAGACCCGGTAGCCGTACACTGTGGATGGGGATTCCTTCCACCTGCTCTCCGCGGCTGCTTGAGGCCTGCTTCTGCTCCGGTGGTTGCTCAAACGGCTTGTTCCGGGCTTGAGCCATGGCTCTGGCGGTTGATATGGCCGTCCCCGATGGCGAATCCACTTTCAGGTGGTGATGCAGCTCGACGATTTCTGCATAGTCGAGATATCTGGCGGCTATTTTGGCCAGGTGCACCATGAGGACTGCTCCCAGGGCAAAATTTGGCGCTACCACCGCCCCTACTTTGTTGGCTTTAGCCAGCCGGTCAATCTCATCAATATCATCAGCCGTGAG
>JAUYMF010000146.1 GCA_030698765.1 Dehalococcoidales bacterium | reverse complement strand
ACAGAGGTTCCTGGTTATGAGCTTCAGTTTACACCCGACCAGAGGGCTATTGACGAGGTACTTAGTCACCTGGAAAGTAACAAGCTCTGCTGAAGATATGAGACTGAAGCATAGTTCGAGAGACAATAATTATTGCCGCCTGATGCCTTTGATATGCCTATAGCCTGGCAAGTTTGATTAGTTGGGGTTCTGGAATTGAAGCAAAACTTTCTTTTGGAATCAGAAGGAGGAATATCAAAGCGAGTGGGAACTGGAGCCGGTGGGGAGAAGTTGTCCCGCAAGCGTTACTCAACTTATGTTCAAGAGCAACTGGCACACGGCCTGCTGGGGATGCAATGCGTCAAACTGTATCGCAGGGTCGCCAGGTCATTGAAGCATGGCATTGAAATAGCGGAACTTGATGAAGGGCACGCGCGACATCTCTCTCATTTGTTTAATTTCAAGCAGTCCGCTGATAACCGATCGAGGGGTGTTAGCGTCACTCACTTTGCCGCCAGAAAACGAGACCAGGTCATCGGATATGCCAGTCTGGTAGGACGCTCAAGGCGTTACCATTCCCATGATGGTCACTGGCTCATTAACCTTGCGGTAAGGACCACCTACCGGGGTATGGGAATAGGTGAGGAACTTACCCGCTTTGTCATGGAGAAGAGTATGAAGAGTGGAGCAAGTGAGATATCTCTTCTTGTGTTTGAGGACAATGCTCCGGCAATAAAACTCTATAGGAAGCTCGGGTTCGAGAGGAAGGTGATTCCCGCCCTTGAAAAGGAGCTTGAAGACGAACAGCGGATTTTGGGACGTCGACGTGTTTGCATGTCGCGTCGCTTGGCTGATAACGAGTTGCCGGGGGATTTGTTATCACTTCGTGATTATGAGGGAAATACGGAGAGGGGGGCCCGGGTAATGGAATTGAGAGGATTGAGTAATAGTAATTTACAGTACTTGCTGCCAGGGGCTATCCATTGAGTTCATTTTCCGTTACTCATCCATTTCCTGCTTCTATGACACAGCGGACTAAACTCCCAGCTCGCTGCTGTGTGCCCCATAAACGCTTGTTTTAAGCAGGTATTTATATCTGGGGAAAGCGTGATGAACTGCGTATCGAAAGATGATCCCATGTCCATTCCGGATGTTGATAAACAAGCGACTCTTCATTCCGGCTTTGATGTAGTGACGAGGGAGATACTGGCGAGAGGAAGCCGCGTGCGCTTCCTTGCTCATGGCAACAGTATGGCCCCTTTTATCCGCAACGGCGACATAATTGTGGTGGAGCCGGCAAGAGCCGATGAACTGCACATCGGGGACATTGTATTCTTTCGGCGCTATGGGGGGCGGCATGTTGTGCATCGCTTGGTTGCCAGGTACGAAAACAGCGATTCCCTGGTATTGACCACCAGGGGAGATAATTTAGGATATTGCGATGCGCCGGTATTACCGGAGCAAGTGCTGGGGAGAGTGATTCGGATTGAGAGCAAAGATAGAGAGCTTCGGATTAGCGGTACATCCGGGAGGATGCTAAACCGTCTGCTTCTATTTGCATACTCTAACGCGGAGTTCACCAGAAGCCTGTTACGACGGGGACTGACTAAACTCTGGTGGTTTGTAGGGGGAGAGAAAAGTAAAGGATGAATACTGCCATAAAGGCGACTAAACTAACCAAGAGCTTCGCTCGTTCAGCCGGTTACCGGGACCTTCTGCCCTGGAGAAAGAAGGAAGTGGTTACCGCTTTGAAAGAGTTGAGTCTGGAAGTCAAAGAACGTGAATTGTTCGGCTTGCTCGGACCTAATGGTGCCGGTAAAACTACCCTGATTAAAATCCTGTGCGGTCTTGTATTGCCTAATTCCGGTGATGCCTGGGTGTTAGGCTGTCACATTCAGAAAGAAGAGTATTCAAGCAGGAAGCTGGTGGCTGCCGTAAGTGTCGATGAGAGGAGCTTCTACTGGCGGCTTACCGGATGGCAAAATCTGGAATTCTACGCGTCTCTCTATCGCGTGCCACGGCGTCAGATTAGGCAGCGCGTAGAAGAAGCTTTGGTTGAGGTAGGACTGCTTCCTGAAGCTAACGTCAGATTCCAAAACTACTCAACAGGTATGCGGCAAAGATTAGCAATCGCGCGGGGGTTACTGTGCCAGCCGCGAGTGCTTTTTGTGGACGAACCAACCCGGAGTCTGGATCCGCAAAACGCTCGTGCCGTTCGTAAATTGCTAAGAGAGGAAGTGGACTCTGCCGGAAGGACAGTGGTCCTGGCCACTCATAATATGGAGGAGGCCGAGGCAATTTGTGACCGCGTGGCCATACTGGATAAAGGCTGCTTGATCACCACCGGTAAAGTGAATGAGCTTCGTTCTCTGTTTGAGCCAAGAAAACGCTATGAGCTAGAGGTCAGAAATGCTCCGGATGATCTTATGGAATGCGTTTCTCTTACTGATGGCGTTATCGATTGCCGCAGGGAGCCTCAAAGCAACGGAATCCTTCACTTCGAAGTGACCCTTTCAAATCAACCGGAGGCACTCAATCAAGTACTTAAGATAATAGTACTCAGTGGGGGACAGGTAAATGACTGCCGCGGAACGGAGATCCCGTTAGAAGATATCTTTGTACAGGCCATCAACGGGGGACTAAAAGGAGTTAGCTAAACGTGTCAGTAGCTCAGGCATTTCTCAAACGGGATTTCTTCAATGCAATCAGCTATCGAGCCGATTTTGCTATGCAGTTCGTGGGTATACTATTCAGTGTCGCTACGTTCTACTTTCTCTCTCAGCTATTTGGAGACGCTGTCGAACCTCAACTGGAAGCCTACGGAGGCGACTATTTTGCCTTCGTTTTGATCGGGCTTGCTTTCTCCGGATTTATGGGCCTCTCTTTGTCTAGCTTTGCTTCCAGCATACGTGAGGGTCAAGTAATGGGAACCCTGGAAATTATGCTCGCCAGTCCAACGCGACTCAGTGTCGTTCTTCTCTCTTCATCACTCTGGTCTTCCATAATGGTTATCTTCAGAGTGATGGTATTTCTCCTGGTTGGAGCTTTGATATTTAAAGCCGGTTTAGCCAAAGCTAACATTCTGAGTGCGCTGGTAATGTTGATACTGTCGATAACGAGCTTCAGCAGCATCGGCATTCTTTCTGCCGCATTTGTGCTGATACTAAAGAAAGGAGACCCGGTCACCCGTATTTTCGGGGGAGTATCGAGTCTCCTCGCTGGGGTGTATTATCCAACTTCGGTGTTGCCGGACTGGCTGGAGCCATTATCAAGGTTTTTACCGCTTACCTACGCTCTCGATGGTCTCAGACTTACCATTCTTAAAGGATACTCATTGAGCCAGATCCCTCTTGACCTGTTTGTACTGCTGGCTTTTAGCCTGGTGCTGACGCCGTTAGCACTATTGGTATTTCGCCAGGCTTTGAGAAAAGCCAAAATGGACGGAAGTCTGACTCAATACTGAAACTCAAACTCGTTTGGGAAAAGTCTGAGAAAGTTACCATTGAAAACGCCCGAACGGGAAGCAATCCTTGGAAATCGATAGATATCAAGGAAAGGAAGATGAAGCCATGTGCGGAATAATCGGTTACGTAGGTAGTGAGAATGCGGCTCCCGTAGTGCTGGATTGCCTTCGCACTCTTCAATATCGAGGGTACGATTCTGCCGGTATAGCGACCTTAGACGGCGCGGCCCTGTCATGCAGGAAAGGCATCGGTGCAGTCGAAGCAGTTAACCGGGAGCATCAACTGGATAAACTGGCCGGGTCTATAGGTCTCGGGCATGTACGCTGGGCGACCCACGGGAGGGTGTCAGACGGCAATGCCCATCCCCACCTCGACTGCAAATCTGAGGTTGCCGTCGTGCATAACGGGATCATCGATAACTATCAAATCATTCGCAAGCGTTTGGCGAGCCATCACTATTTCACATCTGAGACCGATACAGAAGTGGTTTGCCATCTTCTAGAGAATAGCTTTTCAGAAGGCGCGTCTCTCAAGGAAGCAATGCTCAGCGCAATAGCTCAACTGGAGGGTTCTTATGCTTTGGCGGCGGTATCGAGCCGGGAACCTGATAAAATTGTGGTGGCAAAGAAAGACAGTCCACTGATCGTTGGAACCGGTTGCCAGGGGTATTTTGTGGCAAGCGACATAGTATCTCTCCTCGGCCGGGCAGAAGGCGTCATCCCGCTGGAGGATGGCGAGATAGCCGTGGTCGGACGGTACGGTATCAATATTTTTGATAAAGGCGGGCGGGAGATCCATAAACAACTTCAGCAGGTCACCTGTGACTGGCTGGCACCTTCCAAGAATGGGCACGCTCATTACATGTCAAAAGAGATATTGGAAGAACCGGATGCCGTCGAGGCTGCGCTGCGTCAGGACGAGCAGATGATGATGGAGCTTGCCCTGGAGATCCTGAGAGCTAAACAGGTAATCATCGCTGCTTGTGGTACTTCAAGACATGCCGCTCTTATCGGCAGGTATCTTTTTTCCAGCCTGGCCGAAAAGTTTTGCGAGGTCGTGATGGCTTCTGAATTTGAGTACTTTGCGAACTCTATCGACAAGAATACGTTAGTGATAGCTATCTCTCAAAGCGGGGAGACGGCTGACGTGATTGCTGGAGTTAAGATGGCAAAAGCTAATGGCGCCAGAATAATCTCCATGGTCAATGTCCCCAGTTCCACCTTAACCCGGATGAGTGACAGGGTAGTCTATCTGAATTGCGGGCCTGAACTCAGTGTAGCCGCCACGAAGTCGTTCGTCGCTCAGCTTGTCGTCTTCTACCAGCTTGCTTTCGCCATGCTTAACCAGTTGGGACAGGGCAGACAATTTCTGAGGGAAATCAGTTGCCTTATCAGGGGAAATTTGACCTCCAACGGTCACAAGGTAAAAGAGCTGGGGCAGAGGATTAGCTGCAAGTCAGACTTCTACTTCCTGGCTCGCGGCATCAATTTCGCCATAGCTCTCGAGGGTGCGCTAAAGTTAAAAGAGATTTCCTATATTCATGCCGAGGGAATGCCCGCTGGTGAGTTGAAACATGGCACGCTTGCCCTGATAGAAAAAGGGACTCCGGTACTGGTTATCTGTCCCAGGGACCATACTTACTACGACACCTTGTCCAATGCAATGGAAACGAAAGCTCGTGGCGCCTATATCATCGGACTCTCGGATGTGAATAACGAGATTTTTGACGAGTGGATAGAGCTGCCTGAGGTTGACAAGATATTCTATCCGCTGGTCAGTGTTGTGCCCCTCCAGCTTCTCGCCTATCATGCGGCTGTCGCCAGGGGTAAAGACCCGGACAGGCCCCGTAATCTGGCAAAATCGGTCACTGTTAAGTGAGATTGGCGGTTGAAACTGGCGGGTGACAGGTATCAACCGTCCTTTCGCTGAAAGTGAATATGAAAAAGAAGAACGGTAACAGGGGGGCAATGGCTCATTGTAAAGTTCTGTGGTTAATCAAAGGTCTGGAGGCAGGGGGTGCGGAGAGACTCCTGGCTACATCCCTTCCCTATCTTGACCGCAATACCTTCGATTATGAAGTGGCTTATTGTCTTCCCGGCAATAATGACCTTGTGCAGGAGTTTGAAGAGGCTAATTTACCGGTATTCTGTCTGGATTTTCAAACCTCCTTCGATCTCAGAGGACCCTACAGGCTTTTCCGTCTGATACGGGAACGAAAACCTCAAATACTACATATTCACCTGCCCTACACCGGCATTCTGGGACGGGTGGTTGGTCGTTTGGCCGGATTGAGTAACATAATCTACACCGAGCACAGTGTCATGGAGATGTATCACCCAGTTACCGGAATGCTGAATCTGCTTACTTACCCGTTGAACAGAACCACTATTGCCGTATCGGAGGAAGTACAACGCTCCATAACGAAATATCGGCTGGCGAGACTATCTGATATTCTAGTCATCCGCAACGGAGTAGATCTGAACTTTGGAAGAAGTGAAATATACCCGAATAATATGCGAGAGGCCTTAGGTATCCCGGCCAATCATCAAATAGTGGGAAACGTGGCCCATATTCGCCCTGAAAAGGGGCATGAGTACCTGGTGCGAGCTGCAAAAATCGTACTCGATCGCTGCCCGGATGTCACCTTCCTGATCGTGGGACGTGAAAATATA
>JAUYMF010000145.1 GCA_030698765.1 Dehalococcoidales bacterium | reverse complement strand
TGACCAAACCGGTCATAGATCTGCCGCCGGACAACACCGGTCCTTTCCAGGATTGTCTGGCTCAATTCCACAAGCCGGGCAGGATCAGCCACATTGACGTCCCTCGTACCGTGAACGACGATTGCCTTTAACCTCTTGTCTCCCATGATGGCTCCGGCCCCACCACGACTGGCGCTGGCGCCGGGACCATGCTCGATACTGGCCGAGTAGACCCGGTTCTCGCCCGCCTGGCCGATACAGAGGATTTCAATTTCGTATTCTTCCAGCTCTTCACGAAGGATTTTCTGGGTTTCACGGGTATTCTTACCCCAGAGATGACTGGCATCGCGCAGCTCCACCCGGTCATCATCTATCCACAGATAGACCGGGGTCGGAGACTTCCCTGAGAGAATAATGGTGTCATAGCCGGCAAACTTCAATCTGGGGGCGAAGTATCCGCCGAGCACGGAATAGGAATGGATATCCGTTACCGGTGATTTGTAGGTAATGGTAGCACGGTTAGCGCTGGGCGCCATGGTACCGGCCAGCACGCCCGCGCCCACAATCAGAAGGTTCTCAGGGGAGAAAGCGTCAACCTCCGGAGGGACCCTATCCCACAGTATGCGGGCATTAGTCCCCTTGGCTCCCAGGAAAGTACTGAATATTTTACGGTCAATCTCTTTTTTTTCGATATTACCGCTGGATAAATCAATTTCTAAATTAGTTCCGGCCCAGCCGTAGAACATTTCTCCTCCTCCTTAAGATTGGTATTCCCGGGTATTTTATGAGAGCTTCAGGCTATCATCAACCATATTAATATGATACATCTGCCTCGCATTTCCTGTCAATAAAGCGAGGGTATCTGTGGTTGGTTGCTTTAGCTGCTTTACAGAGTTAGTCGAATGGCAGGAACCACCCGGGTGGTTCCCTGCCGCTTGCTCTGATCCCGCCGTCAATTTGAGCCTAGTACCCCATTGACCGCTTGAGATCCTGGTCAATCCAGATATACTTGGTAAAACCAAAGTTATTAGAAGTACCTAGCACATACTCACCATGGTAATTCTTTAACCAGGGCCACCACAGAGTATAGGTATATGCTGTCGGGAAATCGACCACATAAGCTTGCTTAGCAATGTAATTATAGGTCTCTGCCGCTATCTCATAAGCCTTGTCGTCGTTCAGAAATACATATCTGGCGAATTCGTCAATACCCTGATTAATTACCGGGTCGTCAAGCACATACGTATTACTCGGCTCGCCTGGTCGATAGCTTTCCCAGCTATAAAGTGAGCCATCACCAACACCACTATATACAGCATCTTTGTGCGTCTTACCTGCAGAAATAGATGAGAAAACAGCGTGCTCCCTCACATCTATTATCATATCAATGCCGATTTTGGACCAGTATTCTTGGATTATCATTAAATCATCAATATAGGTCTGTTCACGAGCACTTACAAGCACTTCCATCTTGAAACCATCGGAATATCCAGCTTCAGTCAGCAGCTGTTTCGCTTTTTCCGGGTTATATACATAACGCTCCCGGTACTCTTCAGGCCACTCCTCAAACGGTCGGTCTACTCCCATACTAATCCAAATCCGGAAAGACTGTATCGGGTAGTCAGTTGGCAAACCATTACCTTGATAGTAGTCCCTCACTATAGCTTCGCGGTCTATTGCCATATTCAACGCCTGTCGTACCCTGATATCAAAATAAGGGGCCTCCGGCCGGTCCATTCTAAATCTTACGCCGTAGGGAGACCCGGGGACATTCTTCTTTGACAGGTTACGAACGCTTGTCTCTAAACTAGCAACATCCTCTAACAGAAGTGTATTCGTCCCCTCGCCAATAAGGTCAATCTTACCGGTACGAAATGCCGCCAAACGCGTAGACTTATCTTTTATGAGGAAAAACTTGATGCCATCAGGGTAGGGTAACTGGTTATCTTTCCCCGGGCCAACAGGGTCCGTCTGCCAGTAATTAGGATTCCTGATGAAGGTGCCGGTACTATCAGGAACAACATCCACCAGCATGTATGGTCCGGTACCAACAGAGTTTCTCCAGTCCAGCATATTGCCGTATTGCTGATATACATCACGGGGCAATATGAGTAAAGAGCTAGCCATTCTCTGGAATATGCCGGGTAAGTATCCTCTGGTTACCTTGACGACCACAGTGTATTTGTCAGAAGCTGTGATCGCTACCGGCCGTTCCACCGGATTAGAGTACCGTATAAGGTACGGAGCCTTGGGCGCCTCATACATCGAGTAAACAGAAAAGACCACATCTTCGGCATCTAGCTCCCGGCCGTTAGCTAGGCGGCTCGCCTCACTGTTTGGGTTAAGGCCGTAATGGACTCCTTTGCGGATGTGCCAAATGATGGTCTCCTCATCAATAACTTCCCAACTCTCCGCCAGATTAGGTTGAAGATGTTTAAGAATAGGTGTATAGGTGAGCCAGTCATTCTCATTGCTTCCCGCCGCACCCTTGGTCCAGTCCCCTTCCATCAAGTTCTCGTTAGTTTGAGCCAGTGACAGCAACCCGGCTGGACTACTGGTGTGTTTAATAGGGTCAAAGATTGGCCCAAGTCCTGCTATCGGAGCAACGTTTAATACCCCGCCATATTTGGGCGCTTCTGTTGTTGGGGCTGCTGGCGCGGTTGGTGCGGGCGTTATGGGTGCCGCCGGTGTGGTTGGCGTAGCGGGTGTAGTGGGCGTGGTTGGTGTTGTCGGTGTGGTTGGTGTTGTCGGCGTGGTTGGAGCGCATGATGCCATCACCAGTGATGAAACCACCAGACCACTCATTAATAACCAACCAATTTTCTTTCTCATCCCTTTCTCCTCCTTCAGGTCAGCTATTGCAGATGACCATTCTTACTTTCCTAGAAATTCGATATGGGGAACAATATATACTGTAATGCAAAAAATATCAAGGAAAACAAGATGGATATTGAAAAATCAAGCAAATAGATGTTTTATCTAAGCAAAATGAACAATGCATAGGGGACAGATAGACAATATTATAGCGGTAATATGCCGCGGCGATCTAAATCATCAGCTACGTCTCTCAGTCCCAGGGACTCGAGTCTTTCCCTGCTTGGTATCCCTGTTTCCGGGTCACAGCCGTGCTGCCGGTAGTACTCATCAAGCATCCTGTCATATTCCTCAAGGCTAAAACCAAACCCGGAGTAGTCATAGTAGGGATGCTTCCTGCCGTACTTTAACTGGAAATGGAAGGGGTATGGATAGTCATCTACTCGCCTTATTCCTTCTCTGGCATTGAAAGCCCTCGCCAACAGAAGTTCCCGTTCCGTTGCGTTAACCAGGTCGGCGACGGTAAACTCCACGCCGGTAGCCAATGACAGGAGCCTGGCGAAATCATCCATGTGTATGCCGCCTTCCTCAGAAGCTATCGCCCACTTGCATGTTCCGGTCATATCACAGAGGGCGTTTATAGCCTGCCGTGGCGCTTCACCCATCTGGTGGTCGCCGCCGCGGGTAGAGACGGAAAGACCAAAGGCGGCTCCGATATTTTCCATCTCCTCAATGCGGTAGTGATAGCCTCCTTTGACATGCGGGGATTCTTCTTCCAGTCCTTTTCCAAGTCTTTCGGCCACCCCGCGGGGCCAGGGGCTTAGGGTTTCTCCGAAACCTTCACGATAGGCTACCTGATGAAGGACCTTCAGGATTACCTCTTCGTCACCCCAGGTTAAATCAAGCCCGTCAGTGTCCTCCGGCGTGAGAACCCGTCTTTCATAGCGCTTCATTGCCCACCATAATGCCTCTGCCAGGTGACTGACATTTACGCCCAACTGGTCACATAAATTATTGTATTTTACCGCGAAGCCCGGGTCCTTGATTTCAAGTCGCATCAAGCGGCCCCGGGGCCCGCCTTCAATGCTTTCCCCGGTGACTCCCTGGTGTCTTCCGGACTTGACATGATGAAACTGGGCGCAATGAAGGTGACAGCCAAAGCAGCTTATATTTTTCTCATAGTGTTCCGTAAAAGCGGTATGGTGCAGGGGGTTTGGCGCGCCCTTCCAGATTTCCGGGTTCTGTACGAAGCCTATCGTCCCCCAGGTGCTGCGGCTTTCATACCTTGGATCACTCCTGGCCCGGGCTGTCAGTTCATTGCAGAGTGAGATGAACTCCTCCGGTTTTGCCAGTCTGACTTCCCGGTTACCGTTGACAGCAACTGCCTTGAGGTTCTTGGAACCCCAGACAGCGGCGATACAGAAGTTAGAGGCAGCACGCCCCAGGTTTCCGATAAGCGCCGCGTAGTTGGACATATTTTCTCCGGCGGGACCGATCTTCAGCGTCTGGATATCAGGGTTATTCAGTTCCGCTCTAATCGTTTGCTGTGTCGTCCAGGTATCTTTTCCCCAGAGATGTGAGGCATCCCTGATTTCAACGTGGTCATCATTGATCCAGAGATAGACCGGCTTCTCCGCTTTGCCCCGGATGACTATCAGGTCATAGCCCGCCAGTTTCAGCTCTGGACCAAAAAACCCGCCGCCGCTGGAGCGAACGTAGATTCCGGTGAGGGGCGATTTGCTGATGACATTATACCGGCTGGTGCCCGGGGTGATAGTTCCGCTCAATACGCCATTACCGATGATGACGACGTTCTCCGGTGACAGGGGGTCAACTTCAGGGTCGACCTCATCATAGAGTATCCTGGCGCCAAAACCGCAACCGCCAATATAGTTCCTGGCAAACTCCGGAGATAGCTCCTCAATGTAGACCTTCATACTGGTCAGGTCTACATTGAGGATGGTGCCTGCCCAACCATACCATTCAGTCATTTCTATTTCCCCCTTCCATTTCTTATCGCGGCAAACCTCTTCTCCGAGGCGGTCTTGCCCATGCCCTGCTTTAATAAGCGGCGCTTCCAGTCGTCTTTTCCGCTTAAGGCTTCCGGTTCGGCTTCCTGGTAGTGTATTATTCCCACCGGACAGACCCTGACACATACCGGGTCGCCATTACACTGGTTACATTCAAATATCTTGCCCGTGACCGAGTCCAGGGATAGCGTCCCGTAGGAGCAGGCCTCCAGGCAGAGCTTGCAGCCCTTGATGCACTTCTCCAGGTCATGGCTGACGATCCCCGTATCTTCATCCCGGCTGATGGCGTCTGCCGGGCAGACCAGCAGGCATTCCGGCTCCAGGCAGTGCTGGCACATCTCCGGTACGCATAGCCCTTTCTCTTCCTGCTTTATCACCCTGACCGCGGAGTGACTGCGGCTGAAGGTCTGCGTTCTCTGGAAGGAACAGTGCAGCACACATAGCTCACAGCCGGTGCACGGTTCATAGTCTACAAAGAGTACTTTGCGCATTTGCCCTCCTTTGCTCAAAACGAGAATTTTCCCTCCTTCTACTATGTGATTCTGGCAAGTGTGGCTATCAATCTTTTCTTACCTTACCCACATAGTCCAGGGCTTCTTCTACAGTAATGACAGTAGCATACTTGGCGTTCATATCGAAGAGGCTGGTTAGATGCGATAGCTCGAACCTATCAAAAACGCATTCCTCCACGACAAAGCAGGGATAACCACAGGCCCAGGCCTCAACAACGCTGGCGCGTACACAACCTGACGTGGTACAACCGGCGACAAGCAAACAGTCTACACCCATCGTCTTCAAACAAGATTGCAAAGCCGTTCCATGGAAGACATTAGCCTTGGTCTTATGTATCACTAACTCTGATGGCAGGGGTTCAATTGCGTCAACGATTTCATTTCCATGCAGACGCGCCTGAAGGTTCTCCCTGTTTCTTGAAGGGCTTCCTCCCTTCGTGGCCCCGCTACAAAACTGCAAAGTCACCGCATCGTTAGCCGTAAATATCACCGGAATCGCTTTAGTACGGCAAGCACTCAGTAACTTCTGGATGCTCTCCAGCGCAGTCCAGGCTGCTTCACCGCAACTGGGACTATATTCATCAACCGCTTTCATTACCGGCATCGGCTTTGAGCCTACAAAGCTCCGGGTAACATCGATGATAAGAAGAGCCGGATTGATGCCGTAGGCTTGTTTGGCTCCATATCCCAGTTTCTGGAAAAGCCGGTAATCGGTTTCCGGAAAGACCTCTTCCCAGCGTCGCATTGTCAATACCCCCTAAGTTGAAATCCAGCAATTACAATCGTACCAGAGAAAAGAGGGCGGGAAAAATCTCTCTGCCCCCTCTCCTCTATATATTACGGAATTGCTCAGTAACCCATGGACTTCTTCAATTCCTGGTCAATCCAGATGTACTGAATAAAGTGGTGGTTAGTACTTCTGCCGAGACTGACATCTCCATTGTGCAGTTTTACCCACGGCCACCACATGTAGAAGGAATGTGGCGCCGGGAACTCGATGTTCCAGGCTTGCTCCAGAGCATACGCGAAGAAGGGCTTAAGTATCGCTTCAGCCGCGGGTCTATCTGATATCGCGAGTGGTTTAAACTTTTCCCAGGCCTCGTTTGCTACCGGGTCGTTAATGCCATTTATGTTTGGCAAATCATCGGGCGCGAAGTACTGAAAAGCAAAGGGCGAAATGCTGGTTACGGTAGTAAAAGCGGCATTATTCTGGTTCCTGGCCTGTGTCAGAGAAAGGAATACTCCCCGTTCCTTAACATCGATTACCAGTTCAACACCCACCTTGGACAACTGGTCTTTGAGCACTGACAAGTTATCGACGTATGGTGCCATAGTTACTACTTCTATCTTAAGCCCGTTGGGATAGCCAGCCTCAGTCAGAAGCTGTTTTGCCTTGTCCGGGTGGTACTCAAAAAGCTCTCTGACACTGGCTGGCAGTTCTTCAAGCGAAGTATGCATCCCCATGTATTCCAGGTTCGGCATAATAGGATAATTGGGCAGCGTGGACCTGCCGCCGTACATATCCTGCATTATCGTCGGCTGGTCTATCGCCAAGGCGATTGCCTGCCTGACCCGCACATCGTAAGAAGGTAGAGCGGGGTCATTCACCTTAAAACGCAGGGCCTCGGGACTCCTGATGATAATCGGCATCGCCTCTATCGGCGTTGTCCTCAGCAGGGGTTCTGCCTGTTCCAGAGGAACGGGACTCTTACCACCTCCGCTATGGTCAATCTTGGCTGTCCGTAATGCCGCCATACGTGTGGACAGGTCCGGAATAATCAGGAACTTTACACCGTCTATATAGGGCATGGTGTCCTCCGGGAAGAGGGGGTGCTTGCCCCAGTAATTGGGGTTTCTGATAAAGGTGGCCGCGCTTCCCGGCAGATAGTCTGTTATCATGAACGGGCCGGTGCCAACATGGTTCCTCCAGTCCTTCATGACATCATCTCCATATTTCTGGTATGTTTCCGGAGGATTGGTCATCTGAAACATACCTAAAGGCAGTTCCGCCATGAGGTAGGCCCCGCTTTCCAGCCCCGGCTTGCTCTTCAGAACAACGGCATATTTGTCCGGGGCTGTTATTGATACAGGCCTTTCTTCCTCATGGGTCCTGGGTAATGCCCAGCTTTTGGGATGCCGGTACATGCGCTCAAGAGCAAAGACAACATCGTCGGCGGTTAACTCTCTCCCCGCTACTAACCGACTGGCTTCATTGCCGGGGTCAAGTGCCCAGTGTATCCCCTTTCGGATATTAAATACAAGGGTCTCATTGTCAACAAATTCCCAGCTTTCTGCCAGTTTACCAACATAGAATTCCACTATGTCTACGCTACCCCACCAGCTTACTTCCTCGGTACCTAGGGGTCCCTTGAGAAAGTCTCCGATGGTGAATCTCTCATGGGTGAGTGTGAGTGTCTCGGTGTTATAAGGATGTTCAAGGGTCGCATCAAGATTCCGCGTGTCCTGGTCGAGGGCAATAGTAAATGTACCGCCGTAGCGGGGCTTTTCTACTGTTCTACCCAACGAGTCCTGTACCATCTCAACACCGGGCGTCGTTGGTGTTGTCGGGGTCGTTGATGTAGCTGGCGTCGTCGGCGTAACCGGTGTAGTCGGTGCGGTTGGTGTTGCCGGTGAAGTTGGCGTCGTCGGGGCTGCCGGGGCGCAGGCTGAAAGCACCATGGATAATACTACCATGCAACTCACCATCAACCAGACGGTTTCCCTTTTCATCCTTTTTCCTCCTTCTAAGGGATAATTCCCCCTTTGCTACTCTTTTTTGTTAATAGTTCAGTCTGCTACCTGGCTTGATTATCAGGGGGGATTCAGGACAGGGAGTTCTATCCTGTCATTTCAACCGGAAAGTGGTATCGTACAGCATTCCGGTTCCCTGATGTGGCAATATTGAAATAGCAATTCGCACTATTAATGTTAGAATATAGGTT
The DNA here is from genome assembly GCA_030698765.1 of Dehalococcoidales bacterium. Classification (NCBI taxonomy): domain Bacteria; kingdom Bacillati; phylum Chloroflexota; class Dehalococcoidia; order Dehalococcoidales; species Dehalococcoidales bacterium. Next base: position 31,377 of record JAUYMF010000145.1, on the reverse strand, counting down.
ACAATGAAATAAATATCAAGGAAAACAAGATGAATATTGAAAAATCGAGCAAAATAGGCATTCCGCAAGCAAAACGAACAATGCACAGGGGACAGATAGACAATTCTGCAAAGACCGCCCTCACGGACAGAGAATGTGTCCCGAACGGCCTTTGATTTTTACTTAAGCATACCAGCTACTTTCCAGCAGCCCCTTAAGAAACGCCCGTCGATGGTTATTACCTTATCAGCGACCTCCCTTAGCGGACGGGAGGTGCGCTCCTTGCCGAACAACGCTACTTCCACATTTTTACCATTATCTTTGACCGCCTGCAGGGCGCCTACATAATCGCTATCCCCGGCAACAAGGATAGCCTCATCATAATTATTCTTAAAGCTGTGGGTAAGCAGGTCTGTGGTCAACTGGATGTCAACCCCTTTTTCATAAGGCGGGGCATTGGGCCAGTTCATGTAAACCAGGCGCCCCAAACGCAATTCGCAATAGGGGATAGCACTGACGCTGTCAAAGAAGGCCTTCTGGTTCCGGTAGCGTTCCGGCTCCTCTTTCTGCCCCACCCGGGCATTATAATAGTAAATCCGTATCAGACGGCGCTTTCCCAGGAGTTTCATGGCGAACTTGCCGATGTCAATATCAGTTCTGTGAAAATAAGCCTTCAGGGAATGGTACAGGTTGCTGCCATCGATGAATATCATCACCCGTTCTGTTTTATCAGGCATATTTCAACTCCTTCTACTAACACTTGGTATAACCGCAGCCGGGGCAAATGAAGCAGCCTTCCTGGTAGACCAGCAGACCGCCGCAATCAGGGCACTGCCCGGCCACGTTCCTGACCAGGCCAGGGGCGGCTGGCAGTTTACTTCCGGTATTGCCCTGCGGATCACCATTATCGCCGGCGTCCTCCCGTATATGCTTCTCCAGGACACTGGCGATAGCATCCGCGCAGGAGAGCACCGCTTTACCCTCTTCCCAGGCGATGGACGGACAGCGGATACCACGGAGTTGCTTGACCACCTTGGTAACATCTACTCCGGCTCTTAGCGCCAGGGAAATGAGACGGCAGCTTGCCTCAAGCTGAGCTGAAGCGCAACCACCGGCTTTGCCCAGGGTAGAGAAGACCTCACAGATACCCTGCTCATCGGAGTTCACGGTTACATAGATATAGCCGCATCCGGTGGTCACCCTCTCGGTAACCCCTGAGGTCACCTTTGATCTCTTGCGGGGAGCGATACCGGCCGCTTCCGCTTTCTTCTCCGCCTGGCCGGTACTTAGCGGTTGTGCTTCACGGCTCCTGTCCCGGTAAATGGTAATTCCCTTCAGTCCCAGCTCATGAGCCATGGTATAGACCCCGGTGATATCTTCACGGGTAGCCTGCTGAGGGAAGTTGACCGTTTTCGAGACGGCGTTATGGGTAGACTTCTGAAAAGCAGCCTGCATCCTGACGTGCCATTCTGGAGCTATCTCATGGGCGGTGACAAATACCCGTTTAATGCTATCCGGCACGCCGTTCATATCACTGAGGTGAGCCCCCTCACCCAGCCGCCGCATAAGCTCCTCAGAATAGCAGCCCTCATTTCGGGCAACTTCTTCAAAAATAGGATGCACCTCAATCATGTGAGCGCCGTCCAGTATATTGTGGATATAGCTGAGGGCAAAAACCGGCTCGATACCGCCGGAACACCCGGCGATAATGCTCAGGGTACCGGTGGGAGCGATAGTGGTGCGGGTCGCGTTCCTGACCCTGACCCCGCCGGGGCGGTCATAAACGCTGCCCTCGAAGGCGGGGAAGACACCCCGCGTCTCTGCCAGTTCTCTGGAAGCTTCAGTGGCTTCACGTGATATGGCCGCCATCACTTTTTCCGCCGCTGACAGAGCCTCTTCCGAGTTGTAGGGAATACCCAGCCGTATCAGCATATCGGCAAAGCCCATCACCCCCAGCCCGATCTTTCTCGTTTTCCTGGTCATCGCTTCTATTTCCGGCAGGGGGAACTTATTAACATCAATGACGTTGTCCAGAAAGCGGACCGCCGTTCTGACGATCCTCGACAGCCTGTCATAGTCAATTTCATAAGTGCCGTTATTCTCCCGCACCATCCGGCTGAGGTTGATTGACCCCAGGTTGCAGGACTCGTAAGGAAGCAGGGGCTGCTCGCCACAGGGATTGGTGCTTTCAATCCTGCCCAGATGCGGGGTGGGGTTGTCATCATTTATGCGGTCAATGAAGATGACACCGGGGTCGCCCGTTTTCCAGGCCATATCTACCAGCCGGTCGAACACCTCTCGGGCATTAAGGCTGCCCGCTACTTCCTTAGTCCGTGGATTGACCAGGTTATAGTCAGTACCGGCTTTGACCGCTTCCATAAATGCGGTGGTTACCGCTACGGACAGATTAAAGTTGGTCAGGGAGGTCAGGTCATCTTTGGCCGTGATGAACCTCAGGATATCAGGATGGTCAACATTGAGGATAGCCATATTGGCGCCGCGGCGCATGCCGCCCTGCTTGATAACATCGGTGGCACTGTCAAAAGCCCGCATGAAGGAGACGGGGCCACTGGCGACACCGCCCGTGGAACCAACACGGTCGCTCTCCGGCCTCAGCCGGGAAAAGGAAAACCCGGTGCCGCCACCGCTTTTATGGATGAGGGCAGTGTACTTCACCGCATCGAAGATAGATTCCATCGAATCTTCCACGGGAAGCACAAAGCAGGCGGAGAGCTGCCCCAGTTCCCGTCCCGCATTCATCAGAGTCGGGGAATTGGGCAGGAAATCAAGACCGGTCATCACCCGGTAGAATTCCTCCTCCACCGCCGCGCAATCAGCCTCAGGGTCATAAAGAAGCTCAGCCTCGGCAATCGCCTTAGCCACACGACGGAACATCGCCTCCACGTTCTCAATGACCTGTCCCTGTTTGTCCTTCTTCAGATAGCGCTTTTCCAGGACACGTAGCGCATTCTCACCAATCTCAATGCCAGATGCCGCGGTAACTTCCGGCCTGGGCCGGGTGGTTGGTTCCGTCATTGGTTTAACCTCCTCTTGCGGGGCTGGTTCTCCAGCCGCCATGATTTCTTTGACAATAGCCTGAATTTCAGAACGGGTGGGTAGTCGCCGTTGCCGGCGGTGAGAAGGAATGACCAGGTCTTCCATACCGGGCAGGGTACGCGGCTTTTCCAGTCGCTCAATCACCCGGCTGGTAAGCTGCTCTATCTTGTCCTTATCCCGCAGACCCATCGACTCCGCATCAGCCACCACGGCACGCAAAATTTCCGTCCGATTCAGGGATTGACCGTCTCTTTCGTCACTATTATCGGGCATGATATACTCCAGAACTCTTCTTATTTTATCCCACTCTATTCTTTCTCAAAATCCCAATCCCCCAGCCCCACACTTCCTCCCGGAAGTCAATCAAAGCTCCTGGACCGGAATCAGTGACAGTTGATTCGCCAGGCGCGGCGCTTTAGTTTCATTACTGACCAGACTGTCTATTTCTTGTTTCAGGGCGGTGATATCGGCAAAATCCCGGTAGACACTGGCAAAACGGATATAAGCGATGTAGTCCAGCTTCTTCAATCCGGCCATCACCATATCACCAATGACGGTGCTGGGGATTTCCGCCTTACCCATCCGGTAAAGCCCAACCTCAATATCATCAACCAGTTTATCAACAGTACCGGTAGGCAGCGGACGTTTCTCGCAAGCTTTACGGACGCCGGTTAACAGCTTGTCTTTACTGAACTCCTCACGCCTCTGGTCTTTCTTGATAACAAAAAGACTGGCAGGCTGCGGCCGCTCATAGGTGGTAAAACGGGCCTGACAGCTCAAACACTGACGCCGGCGGCGTATCCCGTCATTGACATCACGAGAATCGATAACCTTAGAATCGTGATAACCGCAAAATGGACAGTTCATCTTCAGGCTCCACAGCATATAGCATAGTAAAGATAAAATACCACAACATGTAGTGTCTGTCAACCCCCTTTGCCAGGTTTTTTTATACGGCTCGATAGCACAATAACGGTAGTGAGGTTTCGCTTTTGACAAACCATCCCGCCAGCAGCTAGAATAGTGACTGATTTGCCGCAGCCTGTACCGTACCATTTCGTTACTGGAAGCATCAGCACTTTCAGACACCATCTGAATTTTATGCGAGATAATAGATGACGATGAGTTCCTCACTGGCGCTACTGGTATCTATCGCCGGAATATTAGCCCTTTTGAGGCTGAAGATTCATCCCGGGCTGGCCATTTTCGCGGGCAGTCTCATTATTTCCCTGCTGGTCTTACCGCTAAACTCAATACCCGCTCACATGCTGCAGTCTCTGCTTGACCGGGAGACGCTACGGCTACTGGTAATAATCGGCAGTGCCCTGACTCTAAGCAGCCTGATGGAAGAAAAAGGCTTGCTGTCCCGCCTGGCTTCCACGATGGAAAGCATCGGCCCTAAGGCCGCGCTACATTTGATACCGGCGGTCATCGGGCTTGTCCCCATGCCTGCCGGGGCGCTGGTCTCGGCTACGGCTTCACGGGACCTGGTAAAAAGAGTAGGTCTTAACCCCGAGCAAAGCACCTTCATCAATTTCTGGTTCCGGCACATCTGGGAATTCTCGATGCCCATTTACCCGGCAATTATCATCACCAGCGTAATCCTGTCTCTCCCCCTTTTTACCGTGGTAAAAACTCTTGCCCCGGTGAGCGCTCTGGCAATTATAGCGGGCGGCGCCGTCAGCTACCGGATACTGAAGAATATACCACCGGTGGACGCAAAACCGACCAAAAAAATAGTCTACAACCTGCTCCGGGCTGCCTGGCCTATTTTACTGCTTGTACCGTTAATTCTGCTGGGAATGGATGCAATGCTCGCCTTTCCACTGACGCTGCTACTCCTGGCGGTGCAGCAGAGAGCTAACTGGCCTGAATTAAGAAAGTCTCTAAAGTATGGAGCAGACGTTAAAATCCTCTTCATGCTCTACGCCATAATGCTCTATAAAGCGACGATAGAAAGCTCGGGAGCGGCCAGCGTACTCATCACCGATATGCAAACCATCGGGCTGCCAGCGGCGGTTATGCTGGTAGCGTTACCTCTGCTCATCGGTCTGGCCACCGGCATCAGCATGGCCTTTGCCGGCATTACCCTGCCCCTGCTGATTCCCTACATTCTTACAGACTCAGGACTCAATACCTACGCCCTGCTGACCGCTTACGTTAGCGGCATGATGGGCCTGCTGCTCTCCCCCCTGCACCTGTGCTTTATCCTCTCCGCGGCGTATTTCCAGGCTAACCTGGCCAGGATGTATCGCTACCTGCTGCCCCTCACCATGACGATGGAAGCCATCGTCATCTCTATCTATCTCATCACCGCCTGATTTTCAGATATCCCTGCCCCATTGCGGAACAGCATCTCCTGACTTTATTGGGAACCCTGCCTAAACAAGAAGGCTGTAGAGTTTGGGGACTCTACAGCCTTCTCAAAGGAGGGGGCACTAAATTTAATGTGGAATTCTAAAGAAATGGGCTTTGCTGCGGCGCTTTTGTCTGTTTAGCCGGTGAAGGCACCATCTGACGGCGCTGGTCGAACATAGGACGGCGCAGGAAAGATGGGACATCCAGCTGGTCCTCGCTCCCGCGCAGACCGCTGAGGAATTCTTTGATCTCCTTTTCCTTATTCAGACCGGCCATTCCATTTTTGTTGATAAAGCCCGTAGCAATCAAGGTGATCTTGAGGTCTTTATCCATTGAAGGGTCATGACCAACCCCGAAAATGATATTAGCGTCAGGGTCGACCGCCGCTTTGATCACTTCTGCCGCCTCATTAACCTCAAACAGGGTGAGATTTGTACCACCAACAATATTGAAGAGAACACCCTTGGACCCTCCGGCAGAAACATCCAGCAACGGACTGGCCAGGGCGTCTTTGGCGGCATCTACGGCCCGGTTTTGACCTGAACCCCTGCCGATGGACATCCAGGCCGGACCGGCATCTTTCATCACCGCTTTAACATCCGCAAAATCAAGATTAATAACTCCGGGAACGGTAATAACCTCGGAGATAGCCTGGACACCATGTCTGAGCACATCATCAGCCATCTTAAAGGCATTATCCACCCCTGTCTTATGGTCGCAGAGGTCAAGCAGACGGTCATTGGGTATAATAATAAGCGTGTCAACCTTGGTCAGTAATTCGGCGATGCCTTCTTCGGCAACCTTACAGCGGTGTGTTCCCTCGAAGCTAAATGGCTTGGTAACCACCGCAATTGTGAGAGCCCCGCTCTGCTTGGCTATTTCCGCGACCACGGGAGCCGCGCCGGTCCCGGTGCCGCCACCCATACCGGCAGTGACAAAAACCATATCAGCCCCGGCGACAGCTTCCTTAAGCTCGTCACGGCTCTCCTCAGCCGCTTTGTGCCCAAACTGATTGTCACCACCCACACCCAGTCCCTTGGTTAGCTTCTCCCCGAGTTGAATCCGAATTGGCGCTTCGGTCAGTGCCATCGCCTGGGCATCAGTATTCATGGCAATGAACTCAACACCATGAATCTCTTCTTGAACCATACGGGTTATCGCGTTACAACCGCCACCACCCAGCCCGATAACCTTAATTTTAGCCGGATTAGGAACGAAACTTGCTCTCGCCATATTCTCCTCCTTTCCTCCTTACTTACTTTGTTTTATTTTCTAATTTTTATTCACGTATCACTGTCTAACCAAATAGTTGAAAGACACGGGAAACCAAACGCCGCCAGCCGCCACCGAAGCCCCTGAATTTCCCGCCCTGCTCACCCTGGTGTTTGGCTCCCCAGAGCAGGAGACCGACACTGGTAGCATAGGCTGGATTACAAAGAGCATCAGTAATCCCGTAAATGTTATTTGGGGAACCCACTCTGACCGGGAGACGCAATATATCCCGGCCCAGTATATCTATGCCGGACAGGTTAGAGCTACCACCGGTCAGTACCAGGCCCGCCGGGACCAGGGCTTCATATTCAGACTCGGAGCGCGGTAGCTCAAGCAGGATAAGTCTCATAATCTCCTCGACACGCGCCCGGACAATGTCGCACAGGTCCTGATAAGACGCTCCGTGCCCATCTTCAGCCATCACATTGCCGGAATCTGATTTGCCTTCGTACACAGGCATAACACTGGCATGCATTTTTTTCATCTCTTCAGCTACTTCAAACGGCAATCCCAGGCCAATGGCAACATCCCTGGTAAGCTGATAGCCGGCTACCGGCAGAATAGCGGTATGCCAGATACTGCCATCTTTAAATACGGCAATGTCCGTGGTACCACCACCGATATCAGCCAGTATCACACCGACCTGCTTCTCATCTTCAGTCAAGATAGCTTCGCTGCTGGCCAGAGGCTCAAGAACCATGTCCTCAATATCAATGCCAATACCCCGAATACACTTGGCCAGGTTCTGAACGGAAGCAACAGCCGCGGTAATGACATGAGTCTCCACGTCCAGCCGGAAGCCGTGCATTCCCACCGGGTTCTTGACTCCGGATTGTCCGTCAACCGCGTAACCTCGTGGAATAACGTGAAGCAATTTTCTGTCACCGGGGACCTTGACGCTCTGGGCAGATTGCATCACCCGCCTCAAGTCCTCTGGCCGCACCAGCCGGTCATTACGGGTGATGGCAACTACCCCCCGGTTATTCAGTGAGGCAACATGCCTTCCGGTGACACCGACATAGGCTGATTCTATTTTATACCCGCTGGATTGTTCTGCTTTAATCACTGACCTGCGGATTGACTCTCTGGCGTCATTGATATTTACCACCAGTCCTTTGTGTAAGCCATTAGACGGGGTAATACCCACACCAGCCACACGCAGGGACCCGCCGTCATTTATCTCAGCGATAGTGGTGCATATCTTGGTGGTACCAACATCAATAGAAGCTATAGTAGTCTGCTTGCCCATTTAATTCCTCCTTACCAGTTAGTTTCTCTCCTTTTTTGATTAACCCGATTTTCACATCTGATGCCCCCTTTCTCGTACTCTCCGGTAACTTAAAAATCAAACGGCCAGAAAAGTCTGGCGCAATTTTTTCAATAAAAATGGCCTCCGCCAACCATTAATTTCTGCCTCCGTTGAAGAACACAACCGCTCCACCAGCTTATTATGCTCATCCTGAGTAACAACACGCTCGGCGGCTCTCAATCTGGCACTGCGGCTACGCGGATTCAATCGGACCTCCTCCGGAGAAGGGGTAATCACTTTTCTATTGATTAACCGCAGCCGGGCAGTATGCCCGCAAACACAGGTAGGTATGCCCGGAGGGCAGATACAATCCCTGGCTTCCTGCTGCATAAACTGTTTGACGATGCGGTCTTCAAGGGAATGATAGCTGATAACCACCAGCCTGCCCCCAAAACCAAGAAGCTCCACCGCCTGCTTCAGGGTTGATTCCAGGTGTTCCAGCTCCTGATTGACCGCGATTCTCAGCGCCTGGAAGGTCTTGGTAGCGGGATGGATCTTGCCCCTCCGGCTGCCATAAACTCGCTCTACCAAGCGGGCCAGTTGAGCGGTAGTTTCTACCGGACGCTCCTGCACAATCCGGTGAGCAATCTGCCGGCTGTACCCTTCTTCACCGTACGTCTTGAGCAGATAGGCGAGCTCCTTCTCCGGATAGGTATTGACGACATCGGCAGCGGTCATCTCCTGGTCAGAGTTCAAACGCATATCCAGCGGAGCGTTCCGCTGGAAACTGAAACCGCGACTACTGCTGTCCAGTTGAAGAGTAGAGAGTCCCAGGTCAAGTAAAATACCATTCACCGGGGAAAAGTCATGCTTGTAACAAATAGCCTGCAGATTAACAAAATTATCGGTAACGAGCAGAGCGGAACTGGCATAAGATTCCAGCCTTCCCCGGGCTATTTCTATCGCCTCGGGGTCAGCGTCAATACCCAGTAGCTGCCCACCGGGTGAGCTGTGTTTCAGGATAGCAATCGCGTGCCCGCCACCCCCAAGAGTACAATCGATATAGCGGCCACCAGGCTGAACAGCGAGTGCCTCAAGTGCCTCTTCTACCAGAACAGGGATATGAGATGACGCTACCATGGTTTGACTCATCAATGCCGTTCTAGACTCTCAATAATCTGCCAGGCCTGTTCCTGGCTGATAGTTTTCTCTTCTTCCCACTGCTCCCGGTTCCATAGCTCCAGATAGGTATTCGCTCCGGCAATAACCGCATCATCTTCAATGCCGGCATATTCCCGTAACGGAACGGGCAGAGGGATTCTCCCCTGCCCGTCAATGTTCAGAGTGAAGGCGGTAGCAAAAATAGCCCGGTTCAGCCTTCTCAATTTGCTGGGGGTAACCGAACCGGTAGTTAGAGTATCCGCCAGTTTCTTCCATTCAGATACGGAATAGATATTGATACATTTTTCCACCCCTGGCGTCAGTACCACCCCGTCCTTGAGTTCCCGCCTGAACTTGGGCGGAATTAATATCCTCCCCTTCTCATCAATCTTATACTCGAATTCCCCCAAAAACATTACCAGCTCCAGAGGATAGAACTATTTACCACTTTTAACCACTATTTACCACTTCTCACCATTTTGAGACATAATTTTCCATTTGTCAAGCCCCCTGGCAAAAATTTTTTTAGATTCCTGGCAAATCCTCTATTTTCAGGCCGCCCTCAACCAGAACCGGTGACGAATTAACCTCCAGAAAACACTAAAACAGTCCCTGAACGGAAGGGCTTTCTCAACAGCCCTTCTCTGTGCTAGAATAGGAGAGTGTTTTTAGCTGCCAATGAACGTTGAAAGCAATTCAGGAAATGTGACCTCAGAGACCCAAAGGACAGTCAATGCGAATTAACATTTTGACCCTGTTCCCCGAGATGTTCCAGAGTCCCCTGAGCAGCGGTATTTTCAAGCGCGCCGCCGACCAGGGACTGGCTAGTTTCAACATCCGTAATATCAGGGACTGTACCCATGATAAACATCACACAGTTGATGATTATCCCTACGGCGGCGGCGCCGGTATGGTACTGAAACCTGAACCTATTTTCGAAGCAGTAGAAACGCTAAAAACAGAAATACAACCCGAAGGAGAAAATATATTACCGATTATTCTGCTTACCCCGCAGGGCCGGCTCTTTTCCCAGCGGATTGCTCAGGAGCTATCAGGATATCGTCAGATAATTCTTATCTGTGGCCATTACGAGGGCATTGACGAACGGGTAGCCCGGTACCTGGCCACTGATGAGATCAGCATCGGCGACTATGTCCTCAGCGGCGGCGAGCTGCCCGCCCTGGTAATCGCCGATGCCCTCTTAAGGCTGGTGCCGGGGGTGCTCGGCTCAGAAGCCTCAGCGGAGGATGATTCTCATTCCAGCGGACTTCTCGAATACCCGCAGTACACCCGTCCCCCGGTATACCGGGACTGGGCTGTTCCTGAAATCCTTCTCTCCGGAAATCACGCCCGGATTGCCCGGTGGCGGCGCGAGCAGGCAATTCTCCGCACGCTGGAACGCCGCCCGGAGCTACTGGCTTCGGCCAGTCTGAATTCAGAGGAAAAACAAACGGTCGAGAGGCTGAGACAAGCACGGTAAATAACGCTAAATAAACATAATGGAGTTTTGGAATGAATGTTGCATCACTGGTCAAATCAAACCCTAAAATCCCAACCCTGGCCCCCGGCGACACGGTAAGAGTCAGTACCAGGGTTATCGAGGGAGACAAAGAACGAATCCAGGCCTTTCAAGGAGTGGTAATCGGGATACGGCGCGGCGGGGAGGGCTCTAACTTCACGGTGAGACGCGTCACCTACGGGGTCGGTGTTGAGCGCACCTTCCCCTTCAATTCACCGCGTGTGGAAAAGGTGGAAGTCATCAAACACGGTAAAGTACGCCGTGCCAAGCTTTATTACCTCCGCGGACTGAGCGCTAAAGCCTCCCGGATTAAGGAGAGACGGCTAAGCCCGCAAGCGCTGGAACGGGAAGAAGCGCTGAGACTGGAAAGAGAACAGCAAGAAGCATTGCTGCCGGAGTTAGAACCGGAGGCAGAACTGACACAAGAGGTAACTCCGGAACCGGAGCAGGAAGAGCAACCGGAGCTGAAACAGGAATAGAACTACAACGGAAACACCTCTCTGGAGCGCAGGATGGGGTATGCTGAGGTTTGTGTTAATTCACCGGTAGCGCCGCGCCAGACATTCAGCTATGCCATCCCCTCCGGAATGAATATCAGTATCGGGCAGGCGGTACTGGTACCCTTCGGTGAGAAGGTGCTGCAGGGTATTGTTCTGGCATTAAGCGAATACCCGGCAGTAGCCGAAACCAGGGAAATCGCCGAAATCATTGAACCGCAACCGGTATTATCCCCGGCAGCCGTGTCACTGGCTGGCTGGATAAGCCAGTACTATTTATCACCCATTTTCGATGCCGTCGCTTTGATGCTCCCGCCCGGCTTTGAACGGAAAGCGCTTACCTTTATTACGGCTTCCCCGCTCCTCCCTGATTTCGACCTGTCTTCCCTCACCCCTGACCAGAAACTTCTCCTGGAAACAGTGCGTAAAGAGGACAAGGTAAATCTGAGAAGACTGGAGAATAAAACAGGCAAGAAGAAGTCCCAGTCCATCATATCACAACTGGTAAAGCGGGGACTGGCGACAAGAAGCTACGAGCTGGAACCGGTCAGGGCCAGTCCCAGACAGGAGCCTTACCTCAACCTGGCGATCAGCCCTGACCAGGCGCAACAGGAAGCAAGCAGCTTGAATAAGTCCGGAGCCCGTAAACAGGCGGCTCTCCTCGACTTCCTGATTCAGCAACCCGGAACGGTATCCCTGGCGGCAGCCAGAAAAGAAACCCGGTCTAACAAATCGGTGGTTGATGCCCTGGTCAGCAAAGGCCTGGTCGCAACTGAATATATTCAGACAAGACGAGACCCCCTTTCCGCATGGAACGTAAACCTCTCGCTGCCGTTACCTCTTACCGCGTCACAGGATGCTGTATTCCGACCAATCAGAAAAAGTCTGGCCGAACAGACGGATTCAAAAATATTTCTGCTCCACGGAGTTACCGGCAGCGGCAAGACGGAAATCTATTTGCAGGCTCTGGCGGAAACCATCAAAACCGGGAAACGGGGCATTGTCCTGGTCCCGGAGATTGCCCTCACCCCCCAGACCATAGAGCGGTTCGCCTCACGCTTCCCCGGCAAAGTAGCCGTCCTGCACAGTCAGCTTTCCCTGGGAGAGCAATTTGACGAATGGCAGCGTATCAGAGCCGGGGAATTTGACGTGGTCATCGGGCCGAGGAGCGCCCTTTTTGCCCCGCAACCGGACCTGGGACTGATTATTGTTGACGAGGAACATGAATGGACTTACAAGCAAGATGACAAATCGCCGCGCTACCATACCCGCAACGTGGCCATCAAGCTATCCGGACTAACCGGGGCTACCGTCATCCTGGGCAGCGCCACTCCGGACGTAGAGACCTTCTATCACGCCTGTAGAGGAGACTACCACCTGCTTCACCTCCCTGAGCGGGTTACCCCCAGTGAGAATGCGCCGCTACCACGGGTCGAGATTGTAGACTTGAAGGATGAGCTTAAAGCGGGCAACAGGAGCCTGTTCAGCCACTCTTTATCAGAGGCAATAAGTAACGCGGTGACCGCGGGAGAACAGGTAATCCTCTTCCTTAACCGGAGAGGGGCCGCCACCTTCATTCAGTGCCGCAACTGTGGCTTTACCCTCAACTGCCGGCGCTGCGATGTCCCGCTCAGTTATCACCTGGATGAAGATATGCTGGTCTGTCATCAGTGCAACTACAGAACAGCGGTACCCCGGGTCTGCCCCCGGTGCCAGAGCCGCCGTATAAAATTTCTGGGTACCGGCACCCAGAAACTGGAGCAGGAAACAGGCACTGCTTTCCCGCAAGCCCGGCTACTGCGCTGGGATAGTGATGCCACCAGAAAGAAGGATTCCCACCGGGAGATACTGGAAAGGTTCCGCAGCCACCAGGCTGATATTCTCATCGGCACCCAGATGGTTACCAAGGGCCTCGATTTGCCCCGGGTCACCCTGGTGGGAGCGGTCAACGCCGATTACGGCTTGAACCGGCCTGACTTCCGCGCCGGAGAGAGGACTTTTCAGCTACTGAGCCAGGTAGCGGGAAGAGCGGGACGTGGGCCCCGGGGGGGACAGGTTATCATTCAGACCTACACCCCGGAACACTACGCCATTCAGGCGGCGGCTAAACACGACTACAGCCTTTTTTACGAAAGAGAAATAACCTACCGGAGGCAGCTTCACAATCCGCCCTTTAGCCGTCTGGCCCGGCTCACCTTCAGCCACACCAACGATGCCTTTTGCCGGAAAGAGGCGGAAAACCTGAGGCGATTACTTATCGAGGAGAGAGACGCCAGGGGGATAGCCGGCCTCACTGTTATCGGGCCGGCGCCGGCATTTATTCACCGGCTGCGGGGCCGGTTCCGCTGGCAGCTGGTACTCCGCGGCGCCGACCCGTCCGCTTTCCTGGCACCGGTATCTATCCCTCAGGGCTGGGCAATAGATATTGACCCGGTAGGACTGTAAAAGTTACAATTAAGTTGTGTAAAACACAGAATCAACTCCCTTCGCGGGATAGCATTATTACCGGTGAAGATTTAATGGCAATTATTCCCATTCGTACCGTGCCCGACCCGATACTGAGGCAGAAAGCAAAACGGGTCAGGCAGATTGACAATTCAATACGCAAGCTGATTGATAATATGCTGGAGACAATGCACTCCGCTTCAGGGGTGGGGTTAGCCGCCCCCCAGGTGGGTATTTCCCTGCGTATCGCCGTTATCGGCATTCCGGAACAGGAAGAGATAGTCCTGGTCAATCCGGAGATTGTGCGCAAAAGCGGGGAACGCCTGATAAATGAGGGTTGCCTGAGCATACCGGGCTACATCGGGCAGGTCAAACGCGCCCTGGCGGTTACGGTCAAAGGGTGGGACCGGAATGGCAAAGAGATACGGATTAAGGCTGAGGAACTGCTGGCTCAAGCCCTGGAGCACGAGATAAACCATCTCAACGGTATTCTCTATATAGACCACCTGGAAGGCATGGATGAGCCCCGCAAGATTGAACCCGAGGAGTTGGACTCCGGCCAGGACAGCAGTCCGCAATAACATTTCCTAAATATTATATATCCTACGGCTTCTATGCCACGATAAATCTGGTTCTGTTTGGTTGGTTTTATTTGTCATTGCGAGGAGCACATTCTCTTCGCTCAGTGTAAACTCCGCGACGCGGCAATCTGAGAAGTGAGGGGCACCCTTCCCCACACACAGATTGCTTCGCCCTCGGGACTTCGGCGTGAGCTCAGTCGAACGCTGAACTCGGGCTGAAGCCTTCCGCCTATAGCGGAATGGTTTCGCAATGACACCTCCAACCAAAACCGAATAATACCATAAATCTCGCCGTCATCTAAAACAGAAACAGGCTCCAGCACCGGCATTTTAGCTATTTAGGCTGGAGCCTGTTTATTTTACTTATCCTCTTCAGCCTTCTCCACCACCACCGTCTTCTGACTCTTCTGCTTCCTCAGTTTCCGCCTCATCCTCCTCGTCCTCCCCGACTCCTTTATCCTTTTCAATCAGCAGTTTAACTACCGGTTTGAACAGGGCCTTCCTGTTACCGGCCGCCCCGTCTCTCCCTGTCAGCACCAGGGATTTTTCTCCATCGAAATCAAGGGTCAGCACCGTCTTCGCGCCACCGCCGACATTGAACGGACGGACGATCTTCAGCTTACCGCCGGGTACTTCAGCGGTAATATTGTCCCCACTGGTGGTAACCACTTCCACCCTGTCCACATCCATGCGTATCTGGGTAAAACGCCCTGCCGTGATGTTGGCGCTGCCCAGTACCTGCTCCACTCCGATAACGTCCATCAGGTCAAAACTGGTTGGAGCCCCGATTACCTGTATCCATTCACCGCTGACATTATCCGAAGTGGTATTGTCCGAGCCGGATACCCTGTGGACTTCAATATTACTCAGGTAAACAACGGCACTGACAACATCAGCCGGGGGCGGGTCGGTGACTCTAATCTCGACAATGCCCCATTTCGCCGCCGATGCCTCTCTTTCAGGTTCCTCAACTTCAATCTTAAGGGCGGTACGGGTAGTGGGGTCGTATTTGATTTCTACTTCCTGTCCGGTAGCCAGGTCGGCGAGTGTGCCCCGGGAGTCCTTGATTTCGATACGGGTACCATCGGCTACCAGGAGCACAGTCTGCTGACCTCCTTCAGACTCAATGGTAATTTCATTACCATCAATATGGACAATAACGCCTCCCATCTCCGCCTGGCGCGCCTTAATCCGCTGAGCCACCTTTTCATCCTTATCTACCCTGATTTCCACGGAAGCGCCGGGCTGCAACGTTTCCAGGGTTGAAGACTCCTCTTCGGTCTCCACCGACGCCTCAGTGGCTATTGTCAGGACTACCGTCTTGCCATCCCTGGTCACCACCGTAATCTCGCCGTTGACAGTGTCCACCTTTTCCAGAATACCTTCCAGCGCCTTCGCTTCGGCCGGGGTACAGGCGCTGACCGTCACCAGAGCAGTAACCGCAACCAGCGCCAGAGGGATACCCAGGAATCGCCTCAGTTTTCCGTTAATCATTTTTTCCTCCTGTTCCGAGATCATAGTCCACAGGCTAATATTACACTTCTAAATACTGACCCCAAATCTCAAAGAGATAGCTCATCAGTCCGCAGAGGTCAGCCTGCCGACCCTACAGGCTCGAATATAAAAGTGCCGCTTGCCCATTTGTTATATATAACGGAAAAGCGGCTAATTGGTTACCGGTGTTTTGAAAAAATCTTCAGGGGAAATCAAAGGGAAGGCGGTTATCTCCGGTGAATGAAGCAGCCGCTGGTTTCATTGAGTGCGTATACTTTGAGCCAGTCCCTTCTGCTTCAGCAGGTCTACCAAAATCCGGCGTGTAGCGGTCTTTCACCAAATCATTCACAAAAGAAAAATCGACCACATTGGTTAATTTTGCGGAGAAGTCCGTAGTAATAGAGGACTGTCCCGTCTAATCGCTGGCTTGTGAAAAGCTTATCAGTGGGTAAAGTACCCTGACTTTGCCAACGGTCTCCTAACCAGACTATTGACAGGTGAGGACAGATGGTCTACATTCAAAATCAAAAGGACAGGTATTAATTTCCCCGGTGGGTGTTATGACTCTACTGGAAGAAAGACCGGTTATTGCCATAACCATGGGTGATGCCGCCGGCATCGGCCCCGAGGTTGTTGTCAAAGCTCTTCTCTCCGTGTCAATCTATGGTATTTGCCGTCCCCTGGTGGTGGGTGAAGGTTTTGTCATACAGGAAGCGATAAAGCTGGCGGGCAAGCGGTTGCGATTGCGCCCGGTGAAATCGGCAGACGGGCTTGAGGGACAGTATGGTACTATCGAGCTTCTTGACCTGCACAACCTGAAACGAGAAGAAATTGTCCGTGGTCAGGTATGCGCTCCCTGTGGTCGGGCAGCTATGGAATACATCGCTGAAGCGGCCCGGCTGGCTTTGAATGGTGAAGTCAGTGCCCTGGTCACGGCGCCGATTAACAAAGAAGCGACCCGGCGGGGAGGATACGGGGAGGTGGGGCACCTGGAATTCCTGGCGCGTCTTACCGGAGCCACCGAGTATGCTACCATGCTGGTCAGCGGCAGTCTGCGGGTGGTACATCTGACCACTCACCATTCCCTGAGACAGGCTTGTGACCTGGTTACCAGGGAGAGAGTCCTGGCCCGGCTTAAACTGACCCATGATTCTTTCCGGGGGTGGGGGATTGAGCACCCCCGCATCGGAGTTGCCGCGCTCAATCCCCATGCCGGGGAGGGAGGGCTCTTTGGCAGCGAAGAACTCGAGCAGATTGAACCGGCGGTACAGGACGCCCGGAGTTTAGCTATCGATGCCCGCGGGCCTTTTCCGGCCGATTCTGTGTTTAACCGTGCCCTTGGCGGGGAGTTTGATGTTGTCCTGGCAATGTACCATGACCAGGGGCATATCCCGGTAAAGGTATACGGCTTTGAGCAAAGTGTCAGCGTTGCCCTGGGGTTACCCCTGGTGCGGACTTCTGTCGACCACGGTACCGCCTTTGACATTGCCGGTAAGGGGATTGCCGATTCGCGGAGCCTTGAGGAAGCGATAAAGATGGCGGTCAGCTTGAGCTCGGATAAGAGGATTGCTTGATTCCTGGAATCGAACTGACAGCAAATTCGCTGGCTTCAGTCCGTCCGTCTCTATTAAAGTAAACTGCGGTCGTCCTGATTACCTGGCGCCCGATTTTCTGTTGATACGGCTTCCGCATGATGTACAGAAGCTGACATTATTGTCCAGCGGCGCCCCGCACCGGCTACAGAAGATAATATCCTTCACTGTTGCTTTCCCCAGCTCAGCCCCACATGAAGTGCAGAAATCGGCGTAATATGGAACATCGCTGCCACAGTTCGGACACTTTACCACCAGTTCCCCGACCTTTTCCTTATACGGCGAAATCTGGCGCGCCTGTTTCAGGATTATGAGGAAAAGCAATCCGGCACCAAGAAACAGGGGTATCACCAGGAAGCTGTAGGCGCTATTCGTGAAAAGAAGAAAGTCGAACAGGCCGTGGGTTACCATCGATCCTACCAGTCCCAGCCATAGCAGGGCTTTGCTGCCGGGCCTGCCGAGCTTGCTAAGTCCCAGCGGGTATCCCCACATCACGGAAAAAAGAACATGGGCCAAGGTAGAGAATGGCCCTCTCGCCAGAATGACCTGCCAGCCGAAAGTGATAATATATCCGGCGTTCTCCAGTGAGGCGAAACCCAGCGCTGAAGCGGAAGCATAGACAATCCCATCCATCGGCTCGTCAAAATAAGGGGAGTCATATACCGTTCTTCTGACCACCAGAAATTTCCCCAGCTCTTCCGTCAGCCCGGTAACGATAAAAGAGATGTAAGCAATGGTTCCCAGAGAAAGGTTATCGGTCTGAAGGATGTCTCCGGCTTGTGGGTACAGCGCGAATTCCATTACGCTTACCGGAATGGCGACAGCCATACCCCACAGGAACGTCCGCACCACCAGGGCTTTTGGCTCCGGCCTGAACTTATCCCGCTGGTATATCAGCCAGAGCCAGAAAATGCCCGGCGCGAAGGCCAGGACCAGCAGTACCCAGGATTGCATAACAGCAGTACACCTCTATACTTCCTGCTTTGATACCTTGGTATCGCAGATGAAGTCATGGAACCCTCTCTTCTTAGAGCTGAGAGCAATGGCGATAAAGCCGAGGCCCAGTGTGAGTATGGATACGTAATATGCCCAGTACCTGGCAAAGGCGCGGGCATAGGTAAGCCTGGAACCGTCAACTCTGGTGACTTTGAGACGCAGCATCGCCTTCCCGATAGTCTTCCCCCAGGTGCCTGTTGTCAGTGTCCAGTAGGTAATCTCAGTGCCGATGCCAATCAGATATTCACCTCCGGAAACCGGCCTATTGAGGTCAAAATACTGTGCCAGTGCTTCTGCCAGTGATGTTCCGGTAAAGACTACAACAAGCGCGACCCCGATTATCACCAGGAATGTCCGGTCAATAACAAATGCCAGGGACCTTACCCAGAAGCCGGCCGGATTTCCCGGCGCCTCTACCCTGTCATCGACCTGGCCCGGCAGCTCCGCGCCACATTTATAACAATAGATGGAGGAGGAGTAATTTATGGTACCGCAGGCAGTGCAAACTTTCTTACCCGGAGGTTTCAGCGCCGTGTCTTCGGTTGCCGGGCTATTTTCCAAATGATAGCTCTCCGCGGAAAAGTGATTGTTTTATCTGGTTAGATATGCTACTACCGCTTCTCTCCGCCTGTCAACGTTTTACTCATTCGTAAAGCTGCGGATAAATTTCCAGGCAACCGGTCTGATTATTGTCAAAGTATAAACTATTTGTCATTCATGGCTATTCAGTTTATACTTTGATATGCTAATGGCTGAAACCGCTTATGAGGGGATTGTTTGGCAATGCCGGAGCTAATGCCAGCCAAATAGTCGAGTTGAGGTAAAGTGATGAATGACAAAGTAAAAGTCGCCGGAGTCCAGATGGACCCTAAAATAATGGCCAACCGGGAGAACCTCGATAAAATACTCAGAGAAACGAGGACTGCGGCCGGTAACGGGGCTGACCTGGTAGTGTTCCCGGAATGCGCCTTGCCCGGCTACGTTTACGCCAGCCGGGAAGAGGCGATACCATTCATGGAGACTATCCCCGGCCCCGGTACCGAGAAACTGGCTGCTTGTTGCCGGGAGCTCGGCGTCCATGTCGTCGTCGGTCTGCTGGAGATAGACGGTGACAGGTGCTTTAATGCTGCCGTCCTCATCGGGCCGGGTGGACTGGTGGGAAGGTACCGCAAAAACCACCTGCCCTTTCTCGGTATAGACCGTTTCGTTGACCGCGGCAATGAGCCGTTCCGGGTGTACAACACCCCGATCGGCAATATCGGTCTGCATATCTGTTACGATACTAACTTTCCCGAGTGCGCCCGGATTATGACGCTGGGGGGTGCGGATATCCTGGTATTGCCGACCAACTGGCCGGACGGTCGGGGAAAGATTGCCAGGTTCGTGGTCAACTCCCGCGCTTTTGAGAACAAGGTGCACTTTGTGGCGGTCGATCGTGTTGGTGTCGAGCGAGGCGCCAGGTTCCTGGGCAATAGCAAAATCGTTGATGCCTGGGGAGATACCCTGGCGGAAGCCGGCAAGGAAGATGAAGAGGTCATTTACGCCGAGCTTAACCTGGAAGACGCCAGACAGAAGCGCATGGTTTTTAAGCCCGGCGAGTTTGAGATGGACTTTATCTCTGACCGGTCTCCGGAGTTATATGGCGAAATCACCGCGCCCAGAAAGATGGAAACCAGGAGCTAAATTGTCGGAGAATAGTGTCGGTTTATATGATCTCAGCGATGGTCGTCCTGTTACTTCCCTGACCCCCTTTCCCTCCCCTCTGGATGAGTACCGGGCTGCCTTTGCTGACCGGGGTTCTGTCTTTCTTAATTACTATACCTTTGTGGGGGGTAGCATCCAGAAACGTACCCTGACCAGGGGGGAGTTCTGGAGCCTGGCTGAGTCGGCGGCGGCTTATCTCAGCGACCGGGGACTGGGTAAAGGTAACCGTATTATCCTTGGCTTTTCGGCGAATAGTCTCTATGACCTGGTCTTCAGACTGGCGGCGATGCTGATGGGCTGTGTGCCGGTTACCATCAACTGGCAGGCGGATGACAATGAGCACATTATCTACAAGACGCAGCTGACGGATGCCAGAGTGATGGTCTATGATGAGGGCTTCGCCGGCAGGGTGGAGGAGATAAAGCCTTCCCTTCCCTCAGTCTATTTCCTCCCCGCCGCTAACATTGAGGATTACCGGAGCGGTGACTCTGTGGCTTACCCGGAACTCAACTATGATGACGAAAAAATGATCATTTTTACCTCCGGCACTACGGGCAAACCCAAGGGAGTCAGTCTCCCGCACCGCAGCTACCTGGCCACCCGGCTCACCTTTGAATATTATTTCAACATCTCAGCGGACACGCCGCTGGACCTGCTGCTGGTCAATCCCTTGCACCATACGAATTCCTCAGCCCTGGCTGACTGGGGCATGCGGCGCAGCGGGGCGGTTGTCCATCTCCTGGAGCGGTATACCTCGGCTTACTGGAAAATACTGGTCGAGGTAGCCCAGCACAAACGGGGGCTGCTCATTACCTCCCTGGTCTCCCGGCATATCGATTTTCTGGATTCTCTGCTTGGTGAGTCCCGGCTGGCGGTTGACCGGGCTGAGATTAGCAAAGCCCTGGAACAGACCGAGATTCTGATAGGTTCGGCACCCGTCGGCCCGACGACGGTCAACCGCATCCTCAGCTTCAGTCAGAAATTGCCTCACGTCCGTTTCGGGTCGACGGAGACCTGCCTTCAGGTGATGGCTACGCCGACAACATTGTCATCTGACGGGCTTATGGAAGCCTTTCAGGCTGGCTGGGCACATAGCTATCAGGGGGAAGAAGCCGCCGGTTATTATATTGGCAGAGAGCATTACCCGTTTACCCGGGTTAAAGTAGTGAAAGCGATTGATCCGGGGAGCAAGGACTATTTCCGCGCCTGCGAAGACGGCGAGCCCGGCTATTTGGTCACTCAGGGTCCAAATGTGATGAGCGGGTATGTCGGTGATGCTCAGGCCACCGCAGAAGTGTTCCGCGAGGGGTGGTATACAGGCCTGAGGGATATAGTTTTTACCTTGAAGAACGCCAGAGACAGGGAGCTTGATTACTACTGGCTATCACGCGATTCGGCGCTACTGATTCGCGGCGGGGCTAACTATGCCTATGAGCAGATTGCCGCTGAGCTGTCCGAAATCTTGCTCGAAGACTTTCAGTTACAACCCAACCATTTCAAATTGGCCGTGGTTGGTCTCAGGCTGGAAAGCGAGCACGAGGATAGCTGCTGCGTGACCATTGAGCTTGCCGGAGAAGTGGTTGGGATGGAAGCGCGGCTGAAGGCTGATTTCATGGGAACCGCCACGGGAAAGGTGTCCAAAGGCGCCCGCCCTGACCGCATCCGGTTTGCCCCGATTCCCCTGAATTTCAAGGGTGCGGTACTTTATCCCCAGCTAAAGCAGGATTTCCTGGATTATTTAAAAAATAAAGCATAGCCCGGCTTCTCTCCGGAAAGCTGGAAACCAGGTTATTCTTCTCCAGTCCTCGTCAGGCTTTGCTAAGCCTGAAATACCGGACTTTTGATTTCCGCTAAGCGCTTATCCGCCTGTCTAGATTTTGCCGGCGTTCTCCAGTTGTTCGGCGACAAAGGAACCTATATTCACCATCAGGGGGATGGTGGTCACGGCAAAGAAACGGGCGGCCTCCGTCTTGCCGGTGTTGAAATGCTGGTGAACGGTCATCGGGGGGACGCTGATGACGTCGCCTTTCTTCCATTCGTGTTTGGTACCGTCGACTACCGTGTAACCTTCGCCCTGGATAATCATGATGATGGCTTCCATGTTGTGCTTGTGCTTGCCGCTCTTCCAGCCGACGGGTATCTCGCGGATGAAGGAGCTAATCTGTTTATTGGAGAAGCCCAGTTTGTTATTTATCACCTGGGCGGTAGTGCCTGTTTCGTTGGTCTCGAACTTCAGTTCCTCGCTTTTCCTCACCACGCGTGACTTCTGCCATTCTTCGTCTACCTCGCGGGCCATCCGGGCGATACCCTGTTGCGTGTCTCCAACTTTCGCCATTTTTTGCGTCTTCCTCCTGTATCTATATTTATCCGGAAAGCCTCCGCTCAGACCGGACGCTTTGCCTGCTATAGTATTATCTGTGAGGCACGGTTGATTGTCAATATTGGGATACCTGAACGGTGGTGCCTCTGTGGTTATCAGGGGAGTATAAGAGGGGCTTCGCTCCTCTTCCTGAACCCTCCTGAAAGGAAACAGCGTTAATAATGTCACCTGTCTGTTAATAGCGTCACCGGAGACTGAAGTGCAAGGACGTGCGGCGGTATTATTCGGTTTTGGTTGGCGGTGTCATTACGATACCATTCCGCCACAGGCGGAAGGCTTCAGCCCGAGTTCAGCGTTCGACTGAGCTCACGCCGAAGTCCCGAGGGCGAAGCAATCTCGGCGGGGGCGGAATTATCCCTTACCCCCAGATTGCCACGTCGTCCACCGGAGGCGGACTCCTCGCAATGACAAATAAAACCAACCAAATGCAAACAGAACCGGTGCGGGGTTCTACTGAATCTTAGTTGCACATACATTCCCCTACTGCTAGAATATTCGGTGATGACGGGGACAACGTACTGACGGCTCACTTATCACCTCACCTTTTCGGCTACACACGCTGTGAAAGGAGGTGAGACTATGAGCAGATTGCTTATGTCCCTGTTCCTGATATGGCTAATCTGGCAATTAGTCAATATCCTGTTCTTACAGTAGTGTAGTATCCTAACGAGTCCAGTCCCCGTCATCACCTACTCCTTATCTGTAATACACTTGTCATTGGCTCTTCCCGCTTCCGTCTGACAAGTAGCTTCTTACGCTTTACTACCTTACGAATTGCTTTAGTAACAGGTGCATCATCAGGTAGTATCTCGGCTTCCCTCATAGGTATTCTAGCTGTTATCCTAAACGGCTGTTCGCACACGTCTTTCCAGTTCCTATGTGGGAACTTAATACCAGCTGCCCTAGCCGGAGTGCTGTCTTTCAGGCTCATATGTGGTCTAAAGAAGTTGTAATGCACCAGCCAACCGTCCAGATACTTTTTAGCAGATTCTACCGTGTGTAACCCACGCATGACCTTAGTTCTGGACTTGAGCGTACCATGAAACCTCTCAATAGCGTTTGTATTGTCCTCAATGTCAAACGGCCCGCCTTGGGCATGTCTGGTATCTGCACCAAACACACGCTCTATCCCCTCCAAGTAAGCTCTCAACTTATCCGTGTAGATAACACGGGGGATTTTACCTGTTCGCTCGTATGACTGCTTCATTAGTTGTTCAGCATCGTTAGACGTTCTGGTGAATGACATATGGGTAGCAATCAGGAATCTGGTCTTAGCGTCTATGATATCCCATAGCCAAATGTTCTTACCGTCTATATCCAAAACTGTTTCATCAGCTACCCAAATTGAGCCTACGTTGGGATTGTGCTTCTCAGATTCCTTCACAGCTAGGTCGGTAAATCGGTTTACCCAGTTCAACACGGTCACGTCTGATATATAGTCGTTGTGTTGCTGGATAAAGTTCCGTCGTATCTCTTTCAGGCTCATTCCCTCAAAGTACATGGAGATAGCATCGGCGACTTTGGAAGTAGAATACTGCATCTTGGGAATCGCGCCAGGATTGGAGAACTTACGCTCGCAGATATTGCAGTAGTAATATTGAGTCTCTTTGTACTTGCCGTATTTGCGAACGTTCTCGGATTGACAGTATTTACAGACTACTCCACTACTCATCGTTACTTCTCCAATAATTCTATTATTCTGTCTAGCCGTTTCAGTACCTCATTATCCTGATTCGTGTTGTCTTTAGCCTTACTATCCCTTATGTCTTTTACTGTACCTCTGAATAAAGCAACGGTAGCCAGCAAAGCAGACGCTATAAAAATCCAGTATAAGTAAACCATTACCCACCACCATATACCAATGACTTTTGGGTTAATTGTTGAGCCGTCAATGGTTTGTCTGGCATCAACTGTAGACAACACATATACCAAGCCGTGATTGTATTCTGTAACCTGCTGGAACAGTAAAGAAAAGCCAATAAAAAGGGCGAGATACGCCAATGCTCTATCTGGGACTTCAATAGTCTTCCACCAGCTAATGCGAGGCATAACGAAGCCACCAATACAAATAATTGCCAAAAATGACAGCCCGAAGATGACGTATAATGGCATGATAACTCCCTCAACTTTTTAAGAGGATTATAACACCTACCTACCCACCTACTCATCTTCACCACCGCCAAGCAACTAAGATTGAGTAATAACCGGTGCGGCTTTGACTTACGCTACCTTCTATACTAAACTAAAATGGAGGTGGGTCAAGTAAACCGGGTGACCGCCCGCTCTTAAGGCGGGAGGAAAGTCCGAGCTCCACCAGGCGGGGTGCTGGGTAACACCCAGGAGGGGTAACCCTACGGAAAGTGCCACAGAAACATACCGCCAGCGGCTGGCTGTTATATGACAGTAAATGTCAGTTGTGATGATAAAGCAGGCTGGCAGCCAGTGCGGGTAAGGGTGAAATGGTGAGGTAAGAGCTTACCAGCGGTTGGGTGACCAGCCGGCTGGGTAAACCCCATCTGGAGCAAGACCGAATAGGGGGACAAAATGGCGCCTGGCCTCGTCCCCGGGTTGGTCGCTTGACCCTGGCGGTAACGCCAGGGCTAGATAGATGGTCACCGCTCCGGGAAACCGGAGTACAGAACTCGGCTTACAGGTTTGCTTGCCCGCCTTCACCAGGTTTATTCCTTTTCTTGAATAATGGAGCAAAGTGTGCCGCTACACTTTGACAGGAGTAGGTTAATGTCAAAAAAAAGAAGAACCATACTGATAACTCTGCTACTGGTGACGGGGCTTGTCCTGTCTTTTGGCGCCGGTTGTGTTCTGGGCGTTACTACCTCTTCAGCGGACAGGTTGGGGCTGGATGTCGTGACCGAAGCCTGGGATATTATTTTTAATGATTACGTGGACAGGGACAGACTTGATGCCAGTGCCCTGAGCGGAGCCGCGATTAAGGGTATCATCGAGGAGATAGATGACCCGTATTCGTCTTACCTGAACGCTGAGACCTACCAGTTGAGCTCCAGTGACCTGCAGGGAAAGTTTGATGGTATCGGTGCTCATGTCGGTATCAGGGATGGGCAGTTGATGATTATCGCGCCTATTCCCGGCTCACCGGCTGCCAGCGGAGGCATCAAGCCGGGTGACATAATACTGGAAATTGACGGTAGCCCTGCATCAGAGATGAGCCTGGAAGAGGCGGTGCTGCATATTCGCGGCCCCAGGGGGACATCGGTAACACTTCTTATTCAGCACCAGGGCGATACCAGCCCCGAGGAAATTACCATAGTTAGAGCTGAAATAGAGATAACCAGCGTCTCCTTTGAGATGAAAGGGGATATCGGCTATATCAGTATTAACCATTTTTCCAGGCGTACTGATGAAGAGTTATCCCCGGCGCTTAAAAGTGTCAGTGATGAGGGGGCAACCGGACTCATTCTTGACGTGCGCAGTAATCCCGGCGGCTTACTGGAGGAGGTGGTTGATGTTGCCAGCCACTTCCTGAAAGAAGGAATTGTGGTCTATGTGGTAGATAATCAGGGGAACCGGACTTCTTATTCGGTTAAGCGCGCGAATGTAACTACGGAATTGCCTGTGGTGGTACTGACGGATAACTTCTCCGCCAGTGGCAGCGAGGTGCTGGCCGGGGCTTTACAGGATTACGGCCGCGCCACAATAGCCGGCGTCACCACCTACGGTAAGGGCAGCGTCAACACCCTGAACCGCCTGAAAGATGGTTCGGCGTTGTACATTACCACAGCCCGTTGGCTTACTCCCAATGAACGTCTGATTGAAGGAAAGGGGATAGCCCCGGATTACAAGATTGACCTTGAGGGAGATGAAGCTGTTCAGTGGGCTATCGACTATTTGAAGGGCAGGCGAGAGTAAGGTTCCATCAAGAGTAATTTGATGCCTGGCTGACCGCCCTTTTTCCCCGGCGATTTTGACAAGGATGGGATTTGTGTTATATTGCTTTCACATCCGGCAGCGGGTTAAATAAAAATTAAAACAGGGAGGGTAGCAAAATGAGGGTAATCAACCTGACAATGCCGCTATATGAAGATATGTCCGACGGGTACGGGCATTCAGCTTTCAAGGGCCATCCCTTGTGGCCGCAAGCGTTCAGAATGGACAAGGTACGCTCGTATGAAGATGGCGCCGAGTTTTTCGTTTTCAATATCTTCTGCGCTCAGGGCACCAGGATGATCCTGCCCAGTTACCAGGCACAGTACAAGGATGACCCCAGGAGACTGCATAATGTTGACCTGAATAAACTGGTGCTGCGGGATGGTGTCATCATTGATATTCCCAAGGAAGCGGATGGAATCGTGGAGGTAGAAGAGCTGGAGGCGGCTTTTAACAAAGCGCCGGTGAAAAAGGGAGACGCTTTGTTACTGCGTACCGGCTGGGGTGATGACGAACGTTACCTGAAGATAGGGCATGATTACCGGGAAAACAGCCCCCATTTCACCACGGCCACGGCAGCCAGGCTCCTGGACCTGCTGGAGCAGAACGGCAGCGACCTGTGGTTATACGATGTCGGCTATGTGGGCGGACTGAACAAGAAGACCGGGGAAACCACGAGGGGTTTCAGCATACGTGCCGGACTGACGGCGATAGGGGGACTGGTCAACTGCGGCGCTATCAAGCAGCCGCGGGTAAAGTTATCTATCCAGCCGCTTATGGTAAAAGGCGCTCATATGGGCCCGTGCAGTGTCGCCGCTATTGAAGACTAGTACACTCTTCTGTGGTAGCTGACTGAATAGGCATCCGGTGGCAGTTTCTCAGAGCCTGCTTTAAGGTTGTGCTGTACTGGTTGTGCTTTCCTGTCCTGCCCGGTACGGCTCACTGTACTACCCGCATAGAGGTTGCTGATTTAGCTAGGTACTAAGGACATCGTTGCTGAGCTTCGACCTCACCCCCTTACCCTTACCCACAAACCCCCAAAAGGGTGAGTTTAAGAGGGATGGACGTCAACCTCAATGTGGCAAGTAATCAGGTAGACAGCGAAAGAAGAAAAAGGGTACAATTTTCAAAGGGAAGGGAAACGCAGGCAATACTGATGTTCGATGCTTACCTGGATATCGAGACTACCGGGCTGTCCGCCGTATACGATGTCATTACCGTCATCGGTATTCACCGTGATGACGGTAATACCAGCGCTATGATTCAACTGGTTGGAGACGACGTTACCGGGCCGAATCTCATCAGGGCGCTGGAGAATGTTTGCACCATCTACACCTACAACGGGAGCCGGTTTGACCTTCCCTTCATACAGACTTTCTTAAGCGTGGATTTAACCGAGCATTACTCCCACCACGACCTGATGTATGATTGCTGGAGAATGAACCTTTACGGCGGTTTCAAGGCAGTTGAGCAAAAGCTGGGTATTCCCAGACGGCTGAAGGGGATCGGGGGCTATGATGCAGTGAGGCTGTGGCGGGAGTACCGGAATGGCGGTGACCGGCGTGCCCTGGCGCTGCTCCTGCAATATAACAAAGAAGATGTCGTGAACCTGAAAGCCTTAAGAGAGAGTCTGTAACAGGAATATGACGGATAGCGGGTTCAGGCTCAAAGGCGCACTCCGGGGCTTGCTTTCATTGCCTGAAGCAGGTAGACTATCTTTATCAGAATATAGAAAGGAGGGAGTTAGCTTATGATTAGCGGGAGGCTGTCCCGAATCGCCGGCATGACATTAGCCCTGGCGGTAATTCTGCTAACCTCATGCGCCGGGAGCACGCCGGAGACTAAGACTAACTCAACACCATCAACGATGCCAGCAGAACGTAAAACTTATTCAGCGCCACCAACGATGCAAATTGATACCAGCAAACAATACACGGCTACCATTGAGACGGAAAAGGGTGACCTGGTACTGGAGCTGTTCGCTGGAGACGTTCCGGTAACGGTTAATAATTTTGTTTTCCTCGCCCGCGAGGGTTTCTATGACGGCGTCACCTTCCACCGCGTCATCCCCGGCTTCATGGCCCAGGGTGGAGACCCCACCGGAACCGGCATGGGCGGCCCCGGCTACAAATTTGAAGACGAATTTACCGCGCACACCCACGGCACCGGAACGCTATCAATGGCCAACGCCGGCGCTAACACGAATGGTTCCCAGTTTTTCATCACCTACGCTCCCCAGCCCCATCTTAACGGAAAACACTCGGTGTTCGGCCAGCTAACCGGGGGGATGGATGTCCTCACACAAATCAAGTCGGGTGATAAAATAATACGAATAACCATAGAGGAAAAATAATTGCCCCTGGCTGCAACAGCCTAGCAAAAGAGCGTCAGGCATGATGCTCTTTTCATTTGTAGCGAACCACAAAGGTTTAATATAGACTTAATAATGTATTTCTCCGCGGAAAGGAGACGACCCTGGATCTGATCTTAGGTAATAGACCACTGATAGTCCCCCTGGCTGCCTGGGCTATCGCCCAGATACTTAAAGCGTTCATCTTATCGCTACGCGATAAACAGTTGAACCTGTCTTACCTGTTCAGTATGGGAGGAATGCCGAGCGCGCACGCGACACTGGTCTGCGCTCTATCCACCACAGTAGGTCTGATGCACGGTATCGACTCGACGATTTTTGCTTTCACCGTCATCCTGGCGGCAATAGTGATGTATGACGCTGCCGGACTACGCCAGGAAATAAGCGCCCAGGCGGCTATTATTAACAGCATGATAGCCGAGCTTTTCACAGGAAAACCGGCGTTTGAACAGCACCTGCGAGAACTGATAGGCCATACCAAAGTGGAGGTACTGGCCGGGGCGGCACTGGGTATTTCCGTTGCCTGGCTTTGGACTTGAAAATGTGAAGCACCTGCAAGGCAAATTTAGTGGTTACGGAAACCTTGACATCCACTACCAGTGCTGGCTGCCCGCCGGTAAGCCGAAGGCGCTACTGGTTGTCGTTCACGGACTAGCTGAGCACAGCGGGCGCTATGCCGGTCTGGCCCGCTACTTTACCGCCAGAGATTACGCTGTCTACAGCTTCGACCACCGTGGTCACGGTAAATCGGAGGGACAACAGGGACACGTCGAGCGGTTCCGGCACTATCTTAATGACCTCAATACCTTTCTCAAGACAGTGCCCGACAACAATCATAACGCCCGAGTTTTCCTTATTGGCCACAGTATGGGGGGAATGATTGCCGCCATCTACGCTATCCACCACCAGCAAGAATTTGCCGGACTGGTTCTCTCCGGCGCCACCATCAGTTTAGCCAGCAATCCCTCATTAATGATTACTGCCGCCGCCAACCTTCTTTCACTATTATCGCCGAAAACAGGCGTCACACTGATTGACGCGTCTGCCATCAGCAGGGATACCACAGTCGTGGACAGCTATGTAAACGACCCCCTGGTATACCGTGGGAAAATCAGCGCCCGGCTGGGTACTGAACTCATGAAGATGATACGCAAGCTACCACAGCAAATGCCGGAGATAAACCTGCCCGCCCTGATTATGCACGGGACCGCTGACCGTTTATCTGACCCGAAAGGTAGTGAGATGTTGCATCAGCGTATCAGTTCACGGGACAAGACCCTGACACTATATGATGGCTTCTACCACGAGATTTTCAATGAGCCGGGGCATGAGCAGGTATTTGCCGACATTGAGAACTGGTTGGCCGCCCGTCTCTGACAGAAACACTGTCTAGCCGAAAAACTTCTCAGCGACATGGTAGATATTGAGATTTACCGTTTTTATGGCGTCAGCTACCCATTCCAGGGGAAAACTGGTAATTCTGTTCCCTCTTAGTGCCGTCATCTCTCCGTATTTTCCGGCATTGATAAGCTCAACCGCTTTAACGCCAAAAGCGGTAGCCAGGCTGCGGTCATAGGCCACGGGAGTGCCTCCGCGCTGCACATAGCCCAGAGAAGAAACCCTGGTCTCCAGCCCGGTTTCCCGGGCAATAATCTCCTCCAGGACGCTGGCTACTCCACACAGTAAACGTTCCTCGGAATCTTTCGATTTATCGAAGACGACCTTTTCTACCGTCCTTCCTTCCAGTACGGTCCCTTCCGCCACGACGACAATACTGAAGGTTGCTCCCCGCTTGCTTCTTGTTATCAACATCTGGCAGAGGTCGTCCAATCTGCCTTTATCCAGAGGAATTTCCGGGATCAAGATAGCGTCTGCCCCGTTAGCCATGCCGGAGTAAACGGCAATCCAGCCGGCATTCCGCCCCATTACTTCCAGAAGCATCACCCGATGATGACTCTCCGCATGGGAACGGAGTCTGTCCAGGGCATCAGTGGCGATCTGTACAGCCGTCTGGAATCCTATCGTGAAATCCGTACCTCTGACATCATTATCAATGGTCTTGGGTATTCCTATCACCGGCATACCCAGCTTTGACATCCGATTGGTCGCCGAGAGGGTGCCTTCACCCCCCAAGACCACCAGCGCATCTAATTCCAGTCGCTTAAATTCAGAAAGAACCTTATCGACGCCGTTTTCCACATAAAAGGGGCTTAACCTTGAAGTCCCCAGGATTGTCCCCCCCCGGTCAATGATTCCTGAGGTCTTAATGCGGTCCAGAGGATTATATTCACCATCCAGGAAACCCTTCCAGCCGTGTTGAATTCCAATCACCTCGTGACCGTCCCGGATTGCCGCCTTGGTCACCGCCCTGATGGCAGCGTTCAGTCCCGGGCAATCACCGCCGCCGGTAAGAATGCCGATTTTCTTTTTCCCGTTCATCATAGCCTCCTTTAGAGTAATCCCGGCTATCACAGTTGCAAAGGTATAATGGAAATTATAGCAGAAATCAGCGGGAGAGTCTCAGCGGACAGAATAAAAAGGGGGCGGTACCGGACAATACACGGAACGAGGATCTTTGGGTTGGCGTTTATCAGCTCTTGTGAGAAGCTGTATGAATTGGCTTGGTCATTAACTATTATCCAAATTAATAAGAATATAGTATAGTTTAGTTTGAATGTCTGGACAACCGTTGGACGGGTAAGCATGGCTCAAGTCTATGGAAGAATTGGTTCTCTGTCCCAACTGCTGGTCGAATTGGGAAAAGAGAGAGTGAATATTATTAATTCTGTAGATGACATCATTTCATTTGGGAATAACTT
>JAUYMF010000144.1 GCA_030698765.1 Dehalococcoidales bacterium | reverse complement strand
TCCATCTTTGGTCTATTTAGACCAGAATGGTGTGAAATTTATATCTCAAGAATATGTCGATTTAACAGAAAAGAGACTTAGTTTAGTTACTCCTCGATGTATTTGATAGCTCTATTTATAAGCTCAACAGCATCTTTAAATCTGCCTATCCCTGTATTACAACTGTCGCATATCCAGCCACGTATCGCCCCCGTACGATGATTATGGTCGAGGACTACCTTACTACTCACACCAGCGATGGTTCGTTTACCACAGATAGGGCATTCAAAGGGTTCATTATCAGGTTTAGTGCTTAACCATTTGCGTTTTTCCTTTGGAGTCGGGGTTGTCCCTTCAAGCGTCTTTCTACATTCTTGGCATGATGGCCTGCGAACTGGCCTGTTTATATTATTTTGATTCCTTGCGAACTCAGTGGTATTTAGAAGTTTGTGGCAAATGTTGCAAATCTTTTTAGGGAATGGGTCTCCAGTTTGTGTAACATCAAAAACCTGGAAAGCACTGGTAGGCAAGGTGACATCTTGCCAAATCCGCACAAAAAATATGGAATCAGTCCCGGCTTTTATTATGCCCACATCATCCTTTTGGACTATAACTCCATTTGGAAGCGTGATGCCCTTTAAAGCAACTACGAAAGTATTAGATGGCTGATTCACAAAACAAGATTATCAGACTGTTCAGTCATTTACAAGTTTTAGTTTTCAAAATGATACACTATCGTCGCCTGGGGACGGTTTACAGGACAATCAGAGCTGGAGAGAAAAGCGGTTGACCTCTACCGGAATTACCCCAGGCTGTCACCCAATTCTGTGGAAAGGCATATGGCGTCACAGCTCGGGTTAAGTAGCAACCTGGTCAACTCCGCCGGGCGGCAACAGGGGCTGATACAAATCTACAAGCGGCTGTGCACTCAAGGGAAGTGCGGCTGCTGCCGGCTAAGCCAGCCTTAGGCCGGGAACCACGTCCAAATCCAGGCCGTCTATCCTGCCACCCTGGAAACGGTAGTAGCCGCAGGCAGCGACCATAGCCGCATTATCAGTGCACAATATCATCGGGGGAATTAAAACCGGTACCGGTGAATCGGCGACCAGCTTCTGCCGGAGCGACTCATTGGCCGCAACCCCGCCCGCCAGTAAAATTTGCTTCGCCCGGTACTCCCGGGCCACAGCCATGGTTTTTCCTACCAGAACATCCACCACCGCCTCCTGAAAGCTGGCGGCCGCATCAGCCTTGGTTGAAATCTTTCCTCCCTCCACCAAACGCAGCAGCGCTGTCTTGACACCGCTGAAACTAAAGTCGTTAGTGCCGTTCAGCCAGGCGCGGGGCAGCCGGATCG
This sequence comes from Dehalococcoidales bacterium, assembly GCA_030698765.1. Lineage (NCBI taxonomy): Bacteria > Bacillati > Chloroflexota > Dehalococcoidia > Dehalococcoidales > Dehalococcoidales bacterium. The sequence goes on along the minus strand of JAUYMF010000144.1, from coordinate 5,042 downwards.
AGGCACTACCGGCCGCGGCAGCCCGCTCGATGGCCGGACCTCCGGGGTAGCCTAAATCAAGTATCCGGGCAGCTTTATCAAAGGCTTCCCCGGCGGCATCATCCCGTGTCCGTCCCAGTATCACATAGTCCTGGTGCCCCTTCATCAGTACCAGGTCGCTATGCCCCCCGGAAACAATAAGACAGACTAAAGGAAAAACGGGGGAAACACCCTGACTATGCCCGGCCAGCCAGTTAGCGTAGATGTGTCCCTCCAGATGGTTAACCCCGATAACCGGCAGCCCGTGAGCCAGAGCAATCGCCTTAGCCACGTTAACTCCTATCAGTAATGAGCCGGCCAAGCCCGGGCCAACAGTTACGGCAATAGCGCCCAAATCACTCCATGTAGCCCCGGCGTCAGCCATCGCCTGCTTTACCACCGGGATAATGGCCAGAATATGCTGGCGCGAAGCCACTTCAGGCACCACTCCACCGTAACGGGCGTGAATTTCTATCTGTGAAGCAATCCGATTAGACAGAATGCTGACCCCATCCTCCACAACCGCCGCTGCCGTCTCATCACAGGAGGTTTCAATACCCAGTATTCTCATACGGTAGAATTATAGCATATACCACGGAGTCCAAATAGAAGCTAATTTTGACACGGCTATTAACTGATGTTACTATAAGAATGAGCAATAATTTGATATGCTATTGCCGAGAGCAGAGTAAAGCTGTATGTTTGGTACTGAAGAAACGCTATATTTAGTGCTTCTTCTTATTTGCCTTCTTCTGTCTGCCTTCTTCTCCAGCTCGGAAACAGCCTTTTTCTCCCTGCAGAAGGTAAGATTGGAACACCTGGTTCATAACCGGGTGAAGGGTGCCAGTCTGGTTTCCCGCATGATAAAAAAACCGGAGAGACTGCTCTCGATGGTATTACTGGGCAATAATCTGGTCAACACCGCCGCCGCCGCCCTGGCTACCATCCTGGCAATCCGGTTCTGGGGGGAACAGCAGGGTCTGCTCCTGGCCACCGTCGGCTTGACCATTATTCTGCTGATATTTTGTGAGACCTCTCCCAAGACAATTGCCGCTAATCACGCCGAGCGGATTTCCCTCACCTTCGCCCGGCCCCTGGAGTTCCTCTCCTGGCTGTTTACCCCTTTCGTAATCGTGCTCAGCCGCATCGCCGCCTTCTTCAGCCGCCTGGTGGGCGGCACACCCGTACCCAGGTCTCTGGTCAGTGATGATGAAATCCGCACCATGATCTCCGTGGGTCACCGTGAGGGCACGGTGGAAGAGTCCGAGGCGGAAATGCTGCACAAGGTCTTCGATTTCGGTGACCGCCCCGCCTACGAAATCATGATCCCGCGCCCTGAGGTCGTCGCCATCGAGCAGGGCTCGACTGTAGCCGATTTCCTCGCCCTCTACGCCCAGTCCCCAAGGTCGCGTTTCCCGGTATTCCAGGAGAATATGGATAACGTCGTCGGTATCCTCGCCGTCAAGGACGTGATGATGGCCCAGGCCAGGGGCACCATTGATAACCAGAGCACCATCGATGACCTCGTTCGCCCCGCCTATTTTACCCCTGAAACCAAGCGCATCAACGAGCTCTTTACCGAGATGCGCGATAAGAACTACCGCATGGCTGTCATTGTCGATGAGTTCGGCGGTACCGCCGGTATCATTACCCTGAGCCGCCTCGTCGAGGAGATCGTCGGTGAGGTCGGCGATGAACTGGCCGATGTCGAAAAAGAGTACGAGGTAATCAATGACTATACCTTTCAAATCGACGGCAGTATGCGTATCGAGGAAGCCAACGAGAAGATGCAGCTGGAGCTGCCCGAGGGCGACTACGAGACGGTGGCCGGCTTCGCCCTTCACCTCCTCGGCCACATCCCCAGACCCTTTGAGCAGGTTAAATATAAGGACCTGAAGCTGGTGATTACCGAGATGCGCGGACTCAAAATTGAAAAAATCAGACTGACCAGGGAGAAAAGTCACGCTACGCCTGCGAATTAGATTCAGCCGGGGAGAAGAGATAAAGTTCATCTCCCACCTTGATATTATGCGGCTCTGGGAAAGAGCCTTCCGCCGCGCCGGGATACCGCTGGCCTATTCGGAAGGCTTCAACCCTCACCCGCGCCTGTCATTAGCCGCCCCTCTTCCTGTGGGAGTTACCAGTGAAGCTGAACTAATGGACATCTTCATCTCCAGACCGGTTTCGCCGCACTGGTTCGTTACGTCGGTAAGCCGGCAGCTACCGGCCGGGGCGGAAATACTCGAGGCGCACCAGACAGCGCCCACCATGCCGTCACTGCAATCCCAGGTGCGTTACGCTGAATACATGGTGAAGCTTGATAGTGACCATGATCCGGCGGCAGTGCAATCAGCGGTTGCCGACTTACTTGCCGCGGAGCGTCTGCCGTGGCGCCACTATCGGGATACCGGAGAGCGGAACTATGACCTGAGAGCGCTAATCGATAACATTGAGCTGGTTGAGCAGCACCCTCCCGGTTACGTGATAAGAATGAAATTACGCTGTGATAGCGGCGGTTCCGGTAGACCGGAACAGGTGGCTCTGGCTCTTGGGTTTGCCGGTTATCCGGAATCAATACACCGCGCCAGACTTATCCTGCAACCACCGGGCGAAGCCGGAAACGGGCCAGTAAAGCCATACCCACCTCAACGGATACGCCGGTAACCGTTGCATTAGATGACATTGTAGTCGAAGTCCGGATAATTGTGGTAAAAATCAGGCAGACCTTCCAGGGCATGAATGAACATTGAAAAGACAGGGATGCCAGGAACCCCTGGCGCAAAGGGTGATGAACTATATTCAGAAGCATCGCCTGCTATCGGACGAGCCTCACCTGGTAGTGGCCGTCTCCGGCGGCCCGGACTCGGTCTGCCTGCTGCATATCCTGTCCGTCCTGCAAGAGCAGTTGAAGGTAAAACTTCACGTAGCTCACCTCGACCACCAGCTCCGGGGGCTTGAGTCCGAAGCTGACGCCCGGTATGTCGCCAGCCTCGCCCGTCAATTCAGTATCCCGGCCACCATTGACCGGCGTGATGTCAGAGCCTACCAGTCCCTCCGGCGCAGTTCACCGGAAGAAGCCGCCCGCGAGGTACGATACGACTTTCTGGCCGAAGTAGTTAAATCAACCGGAGCCGATGGAGTGGCGGCAGGTCACACCACCGATGACCACATCGAGACAATACTGATGCACCTCATCAGGGGAACGGGCGCCAGGGGGCTGCGGGGACTGCAACCCCGTAGCCGGTGGCAGTCTCCAACCGGCAGTCTGACCATAGTCCGCCCCCTGCTCGCCGTGAGCCGTGAGGAGACCGTTGCCTACTGCCATCAATACCAGCTCAAACCCAGGCTGGACACCTCCAACCTGTCACTATCACCACTGCGAAACAGAATCCGCCACCAGCTTTTACCGCAACTGCTCGACTATAACCCGGGTATCGCCGGTGCGCTGCTGCGCACCGCCCGTATCGCCGCTGACGACCTCGCCTTCATGGAAACAGAGACGGAACGGTTATGGGATAAAGTCGCCCGGAGGCAGGGAAACACCATTATACTCGACAGGGAAGGACTCCTGGCTTTACCGCCCGCACTGCAGCGACACCTGCTGCGGGCAGGCATTGAAACGCTGCTGGGCAACCTCAATGACATCGAAGCCCGCCACATTGAAGAGATAATGGCCGCCCTGACCAGGTCAGCTGGAAAGAGCCTCAACCTGCCCGGAGGTCTGGTCTTCAGTAATGACTACAACCGGTACCTTCTCGGTCTTGACCCGGCGGAGCTTTCCCCCTTCCCCCCACTTGAAAATGAATTCTCCCTGAATATACCCGGCGTAACCGAATTTCCCGGCTGGCGTGTCACCGCCAGCCTCACCGAAAGGGGAAACATGACGGATAAAGTTGGCCGGTTCACCGCTTTTTTCGATTATGAAAAGACCGGCGGTAAGGCTACGGTACGGCAGCGCCAGCCCGGCGACAGGTTCCATCCCCTGGGGATGAGCCATCCCAAGAAACTGGGGGAGTTCATGATTGATGCCAGAATCCCCGCTTCCTGGCGCCCGCGGGTCCCCGTTGTCTGCTCACCGGAGCAGGTACTGTGGCTGGTCGGCTGGCGCATTGACGACCGGGTGAAGGTCACCGCAAACACCCGCCAGGTTTTAAGACTGGATTTTCAGGCTGTTTCGGGGAGCGTTTAATGATTAAGCCAAGCTTGCCAACAAGAGTAACAGAGTCAAAATACAGGTATTCACCAAGTCAGACTACGAGCTAACAAATCAACCAAGTCCAGCATGTGCACCAGACGAGAGTTCAACCCACATACAGTAGTCGGTAAGGGCTTATGGACATGTACGACGGCATCGACACATGAGTCGCTTAATATTTTGTTCAATCTAGCGGGATCGAACTCGTTAGTCACAACCAAGTAATCAACCTGCGCCCGTGTCCAAGCAGCAGCTTGTTTGTACGTTGGGCATTCGTTTGATATATCATTCAGGCGGTCATGACGCAAGCTCCACTTACAAGAAATAATGGCGCGAAGATGACCTTGGTTGCGAACCACAACGTCTATTCTAGGATTTGGACTACGCCCAGGAACGACAATACCTGGAAAGACAGCTTGGGCCGGCACCTCCAATTCATAGGTTACATTACTGTTTCCAAACGTTCTCAGAACCAGGCATATCAAAACAGGAAATGCAATCCCAAGAGGATTTTGACGCTGAACACCTTGGTAAGTTGGGTGCTGCATCAGAAGGTCAACATTGGATTGAACTTGATTGGACTGGCATCCAAGTTGTTGAGCGAGGTATCGCTCTGTTGCCAAAGCTCTCTGTTGCCAGGCAGATATGGCTTGTCTTACGGGACGGTAAGAAGGTGGTCGAAGTTTGTCGGCATCAATTATATGTGGTAACGCTGTTACAGCCCCGAGCGTTACCGGCTCATACCATAGCAAAACTTGATAAATTCCAAGCCATGCAGTGGTCCCACTCAATCCGTTTGGATACTCAGCATTCTTAAAAAGGTTAATGG
>JAUYMF010000143.1 GCA_030698765.1 Dehalococcoidales bacterium | reverse complement strand
GAGGCAGGGCATGGAGCGAACTTTCGAAGCTACTATTGAAAAACGGGATAAATGGTACATTGGGTGGGTGGATGCTGTCCCTGGGGCTTTCAGTCAGGGCAAGACGATTAAAGAGGTAGAAGAAAATCTGAAGGAAGCGGTGCAGCTTATCCTGGAAACCCGGCGTGAAATGAAAGATAAAGGCTCAGGTGGGGAAGTTCTGAAGAGGAAGATACAGATTCAAGTGTAACTCCATGAAACGCCGTGACCTCATCAGCCATCTGACCAGAGAAGGCTGCGTGCTCAATCGAGAGGGTGCCAAACATTCAGTTTCCCTGAATCCAGAGAACGGGCATATTGCGACGGTTCCCCGCCACCGGGAAATAGAAACCCTCCTGGCCAGAAGAATTTGTCGGCAACTGGATATCTCTTTACCCAGGCAAGGAACTTAACCAACATATTGTGTTCTTAATCCATCCCCCTGTCCCCCTTCCCTTCGGCAAGCCCAGGACAGGCTCTTTGGTAAAGGAATGAGGAAGAAAAGAGAAGAGGGGCGCAGCCCCTCTTGGACCCTATCATCTGAATTCTCTCACCAGCTTAAACCTGTTTTTCGATGTAGTGTTCCCTTAAAGTGTTCAGGGAAGCGAAGAACTCCCTCATCATGACGCTGACCGGGTACATCCCTTTCGGGGTTACCGTGATACTGTCTTTACCCCGGACCAGGCCGAAGAGCCGGAAAAAAAGGAGCTCGGCACTCAGTTTCCGGTTGATATCAGAATCAAACCGCTGCTGAAACCTTCCCCCGTTAACTGCGGTGCCGAAGAGCTTGGTCAGCAGATAGTAACGGCGGTATTCCGCCCCGGAGAGCGCCCTCCAGCCGACGATGGGCAACCTGTCGGCAGCGAGAAGCTCCTCGTATTTTTCCAGCGAAAAAGAGTTCACGTAGAAGTTTCCTTTGAAGATGCTTACCGAGCCGGAGCCTATACCGATGTAATCATCAGAGTCAATGATGTACTCATCAATTATCCTCTGTCCTTTGGAAAAGCACCATACGGTCGATGCCTCGTAGCCGTCGTTATAAAGCTCCCTGAGGATGACATCATAGAACCTCTTTTCCCGGGAGGTATCGATGTGGTTGAACCTGCGTTCCAGGGCATCCTTCTTGTGGGGCGAAGCCATCAACGGGTAGAAGGTGGCCTGGTCTATCCCCAGCTTCTTGAAGGCCGCTACGTCCGCCTCAAACTGCTCGAGGGTCTGGCCGGGGAAGTTAAAGACAAAGTCAACGTTAAGGGTATCGAATTTACCCTGCGCCAGCAGCAGCCTTTCTTTTATCTCTTCTCCGTGGCAAACATACCTGCCCATAGACTTTAATAAATCATCGTCGAAGCTCTGTACCCCGATGGACAGACGGTTGATGCCTGCTGTCTTCAGCTGGCTTACCGTCTCCGGCGTTAGCTCGCGGGGTGTGGTCTCCAGGGAGATCTGTTTTACCCTAAAGTTGTCCTTGAGGTAATCAATGAAGCCGGCTAGCTCGTCCATGAGCAGGGTGGGCGTCCCACCCCCGAAGTAGAATTCGGAGAATTTAAAGCCGCGCTGTATATAGATGTCAAGCTCCTTTCTCAGGCTCCGGAAGTACTGCCGGGCGCGGTCTTCCTTGAACAGGTAGCGGTTAAAGCAGCAGAAAGGGCAGAGGGTACGGCAGAAGGGTATATGGATGTAGAGGGAGGTGCCCTCTTCTCCTTCCCTTCCCGACCCCCTGATTATGGAGTCGTCAATCTCCTGGCTGAGCTTGAGGAACTTCTTGCCCTCGCGGCGGGTGACAAAACTGACCATGTCCGCCAGCATCTTAACCAGTCTATCGTCCTGCTTTATCTCCAATTGTTCTAACCTGTTCCCGTGTAGCTCTGCGTTCGCATAAGCTTATTTAGATATTGGACTGCTACCGTTTGCTCTTCCACACCGTGCCCCTGGGAGTATCTTCCAGGGTAATTCCCAGTCCGTCCAGTTTGTTTCGTACCTCATCGGCAAGCTGCCACTTCTTGGCTTCCCTGAGCTGGTTACGGGTCGTAATCGCCACTTCCATCAGGGAGTCAACATCATCGGGCAGACCAGCCTCCGGCATCCCGCTCAGCCCGGCTTCCCTAAGCTGATTATTGATTGCAGCCAGTACCTGGCGTAGCGGCTCAGTATCCATTAGCGGCTGTTCCGGTGGTTTCAGGGTTAAACCGAGGACACCAGCCATCTCCAGGAGTCTTTTTTGGCCCAAGGCAACCCCATGTCCTGCCTCACCGGCACGGTTAATATCCCGGGCCAAATCAAACAGGATGGCTACCGCCTGTGCGGTATTAAAATCATCATCCATTGCCTTGATGAACCTGTCCTGATAAGCCTGGACATCTATTCCATCTTCGGCTTCTCTATCTTCAACAGGGAGTGAAACTACCTGCCTTAGTCTTTCCGCTCCTTTCTCCGCCGCCTCCAGGGCTTCTTCAGAGTAGGTCAGCGGGCGGCGGTAGTGGGAGCTGAGGACAAAGATACGGAGGGCATCGGCACTGTATCTGGTCAGGGCTTCCTTTATCGTCACCAGGTTGCCCAGGGACTTGCTCATCTTCTCTTCGCCCAGCTGCAGAAGCCCGTTATGCAGCCAGTATTTGACGAAGGGTTTCCTGCCGGTAAAGCTCTCTGACTGGGCAATCTCGTTCTCATGGTGGGGAAAGACCAGGTCCCGCCCCCCACCGTGAATATCAATGGTATCGCCCAGGTACTTCAGTGACATCGCGCTGCACTCGATGTGCCAGCCGGGCCTGCCCGCCCCCCAGGGGCTTTCCCAGGACGGCTCACCGGGCTTGGTCGCTTTCCAGAGGACAAAGTCCATCGGGCTCTCTTTTTCATCGCCGCCCACCGCATTTTCCGCCGCCAGCATCGACTCAAAGTTGCGACGGGAAAGTTTCCCGTAGTCGTGGACGTTCCTGACACGGAAATAGACGCTACCCCCGGCCGGGTAGGCATATCCTTTATCGATAAGCCCCTCCACTATTTCAATGATTTTGGCGATTTCCCCGGTAGCCCGGGGATAAACATCCGCCGGGATGATGTTGAGGGCTTCCATGTCCTCCAGATAGCTCTGGCTGTATTTCTCCGCCAGTTCCCGGGTGGAAATACCGAGATGATTGGCGCGGTCGATAATCTTGTCGTCAATATCGGTGATGTTCTGAACATACCTTACCCGGTAACCGCGGAATTTCAGATAGCGGCGGATGACATCAAAAATGATATAGCTCATGGCGTGGCCGATATGTGATTCACTGTACGGGGTAACCCCGCAGACATACATCTTTACTTCATTGCTATCACGGGGCAAAAAATCTTCTTTCTGCCTGGACAAGGTATTGAATACTTTCATCTAACTCGATTTTCCTTTACTATCCTTTACTACCGTTGCCACGGCATAAACAGCAATACCTTCTCCCTGCCCGACGAAACCGAGTCGGGATGAGGTGCTGGCTTTCACGCTCACCTGACCGGCGGTGATACCCAGTGTCTGGCTGAGCTGCCGGCGTATCGGCTCGATAAAATCCCTCAGTTTAGGCTCCTCGGCGACCACGGTGGCATCAATATTATTCACCCGCCAGCCGTTTTCCGCCAGCCTGACGGTGGTCCTTTCCAGCAGTACCAGGCTGGAAATATCCTTGTATTCCGGCTCACCGGGGGGGAAGTGACTGCCGATATCCCCCAGACTGGCAGCCCCGAGCAGAGCATCGATGATAGCGTGGGTCAGCACGTCAGCGTCACTCCAGCCACCTAGTCCCAGGTAAAAAGGTATTACCACCCCACCCAGCACCAGGCGGCGTCCCGGAACCAGAGGGTGGACATCGTAACCTATTCCAACACGCATCTATTATTTCCCCCCGTGTTTGGTCGTCGCTTTGAAATGCACCCTGGTTTTCCCCACTCACCGCGGGCGGTTAGGTGCCCGGGCTTAACCGTTTCTGCCACAAGACCCCGGCCAGAGCCAGGTCATCAGGAGTGGTCACCTTTATATTACCATAAGAACCCATGTAGAGTTTAATCCTGTACCCCAGCCGTTCCACCAACGTCGCATCATCGGTTACGTCGTCGGTCACCTGCTGGTATGCCTTAGCTATTATATCAGAAAGAAACACCTGCGGCGTCTGCGCTGCCCACAGGTTGTGCCGGGGCAACGTCTCCCTGATAAAACCGTCATCTCCGGACACCTTGATGGTATCGGTCACCGGGACCGCCGCC
>JAUYMF010000142.1 GCA_030698765.1 Dehalococcoidales bacterium | reverse complement strand
GAATGCCGCGCAAAACGTTCTGGCGGGACACGGAGATATCGTCCTGGACAAACTTAACGTTGATGCCTGCCTCCGTGTATAGCTTTTCATTATAGGTCTCCGCGTAAGTCCCCCTGAAGTCCTCAAAAATAGTGGGCGGAGTAATGAGGAGAACGCCATCGAGCTTTGTTCTGGTTACTTTCATTTCCCCTCTTTGAAATAATTAACCTTGGCTAAATATTCATCCTGGTTCCTGGTAAACCAGCCCCAGGTCTCCTTCAGCCCGTCCCGCAGAGATGTTGTTGGATTATAGTTCAGCAATTCACGGGCCAGGGAGATATCCATAACGCGCCGGGGAAATCCGGCAGGTTTGCTAACATCAAATTCATAGTTGAAATCGATAAAGCTGCGCAGCGTCTCCACCAGCTCCCTGATTGAATAGCCGCGGCCGCTGCCCAGATTGACAAAGCCGCCGCCGGTGCCGTAGTGAAGCGCCAAAATCACCCCCTCAGCGACATCCCGACTGTAAGCGAAGTCCCGGATGGCGCTGCCGTCCCCCCACACCACCACCGGTTCTTCTTTATGGTAGATGCGGTACATCAGGGCAGGTATGACCATGGCGTTATCCGGGTCGAAGTTATCACCGGGGCCATAGACGTTGCACGGCCTGACGATGGCGAAATTGTCCAGGCCGTACTGGAGTTGGTAGGCCTGGATTTGCATTTCGGCCATCCTCTTTGCCCAGCCGGGGAACATGTCCATCGGTGGCCCGTCCAGGTTCTCCGTTTCTTTAAAGACCTCGGCGCTGGAATAGGCGCCGATTGAGCTGGTATAGACCACTTTCCGCACTTTGTTAAGGCGGCAGGCCTCCAAAACATTGGTGTTCATCATCAGCAGGGGCACGAAGAAGCTGGCCGGTCTGGCCTTGGTGACCTCGATCGAACCCTTGATGCCCGCCAGGTGAAAGACGAAGTCCATGTCCCCGGACAGCTCTTAACAGAAGGTGAAGTCGGTCAGGTCACCGTAGATGTGTTCGGCACGGTCATCAACCTTTATCCTGTCCAGGGACACCACAGTCACCTTTGCCCCGGCACTACATATCATAGCCACCACCTGCCGCCCGATGAGACCGGTACCGCCGGTGACCAGGACTTTACTCCCCTGGAAACTTTTTAGAACCTCTTCTTTAATCATGGTCTAGAAACTCTTGCCCTCCGCCCCGTCAACCGGGATGCAGGCGCCGTTGACCAGGCTGGCTTTTTCCGAGCACAGAAAGGCAACAACGCTGGCTACTTCCTCCGGAGCGCCCAAGCGTCCGGATGGGTTCTTTGCCTCCAGTCTTTGCTGAAAGGCTGCCGGGTTTTCCTTGCGGAAAATATCCCATTCATTGCCGTCAAATATGATGGCTCCGGGAGCTACGGAATTAAAAGTTATCCCATGGCTACTGTATTCCCGGTTCATGGCCAGCGTTTTCATCAGGCTGATTTCGGCGCTTTTAGCCATGTTGTACCAGGGCCTTCCGCCCCCCTCTCTACCCTGCAGGGAAGAGATAGTCACCACCCTGCCCCACTCCTGCTTTTTCATGAACGGGATAGCTTTCATGGTAAATCTAATGGCGGCCATAGCGTTTTTATTATATATATCCAGCCAGACATCTTCCGGCGTCTCTTCCGGGGCGGTTTTAGCTGAACCTCCACTCCCGCCGACATTGTTGACCAGGATATTGATTGTTCCCCAGGAATCTATGATGGCTTTCATGACGCGGTCGATATCCTCTTTAACCAGAACGTCCGCCACGATGCCGATGCTCTTAATGCCGTTAGCTTTAAGCTCGGCTGCGGTCTGCTCGACGCGCTCTTTAGTCCGGGCGCAGATGGCTACGTTACAGCCTTCCGCAGCTAATGCCAGAGCGATGCCGCGCCCGATGCCGCGGCTGCCGCCGGTAACCAGGGCGTATTTTCCTTTAAGCGCTAAGTCCATCTTAAATACCTGATGCTTTCAATTAAAAGTCACTTCTCGGCTTCAACGTTCATCGCGATCGGCGTACCGTTGAACCATTCTTCATCGGGCAGGATGTTATTGTTTTCATCGCGATAAGGGATGTAGTTCAGGCTCCAGTCGCGCACGTGAGCGTGTTCCGTTTTACTGCGGTCATACCTTCTTACATTGATGAACCCTACTGATTCCAGGTCCTTTTTCAGCATGGGGAAGTCCCAGCACCAGTAATGAAAGTTCTGTGGATTATCCTGTCCCGCATATAGCGCCGGGTACAAGGTCTCCAGGTCTTTGGTCTCCATGTAGTACTGGCATACCGCTTCAAAATCCGGAACGCTGAGTCTCAGGATGCCGCCTTTTTTCAGTAACTCATACCATCTTTGCAGCGCCGGTTTATATTCCCAGCGTCCCAGGTGCTCCAGTACGTTGCTTGCATAGATTAGGTCGACGGTGTCTTCCTTAAATTTCCTGAGATGCCTGACATTATCGACGACATCAACATTAGGCAGATAATTTACGTCAATGTTGATAAAGCCGTCAATTCTTATGTTGCCGCAACCAAGGTGTAACTTAATTTCTTCCATGCCCTTACCTCGTCTTCAGCTTAGCTACCGTCATTTTATTATGTCCGAGACGATATTCCACCATACCTGGTATTCACCAAAAAAGTCCTTAATCATTTCGTGTTCCTGGGGTGGAATGCTGTCGATTTCTGTCAGTTCCTTTTGGGACTTGTTTATCAGTTCCCCGAGGGCGGAGAAGTAGGTCTTCTCGCTAAGACTGACGTTCCTGAGTATGTAGATAAGATAATCGGTCGACCTGTTGTTGATTAGCTCCACGTCCAGGTCTTCCCAAAGATTGTGCTCGTTTCTGATCTGTCTGACCAGCGGCTGACCGAAAGTGATAACATCACCGAAGTGCTGGGCCAGCTTGTTGTATAAATAGGCTGTCCAGATATCAGCGTTTCTTTTGGTGGAGATTGGCCGGTAGTAAAGGGGAACCGCCTCCCGGCACAATGATGTATTTTGATAGTTGAAGGGAGACCAGGTTCCGGGGTAAAGGCCGAACTGAGCATCGAATTCGGAACTCATGGCAGTCGCCCGGATTGGCCAGAACAGACGCGAGATAGCGTCAATATCAGGGTCTTCCAGTACCAATCCCTGGTTGACGATAACTCTGGCCTTTTGTTTGCGGTTTATCTTTTGGTTCGCTTCAGGCTTTCGTTGTTCCCATGGATAGCCCCTGGGATAAAAGGGAATGTTATGTTCCTCTACGAGGGCGCTATGCACGTTAAACCATCCGGTCTCGTTGTGAATCAGGTCGAGCTCGGCCTGTGTGCCGGTAACTGAGTGAAAACCAACGAAATCGTGCTCGGTGGTAAAGTTGTCATCATCAACGGCAATAGTGCGTTCACAGCCTCTCAAATAGGCAAGCATACCTCCTAAAATAACCCTGTCCGGCGTGTTGTAGGGGAAAAGGTCAAGCAGTTTCTGATGGTCGGACAGCGCCTTCTTCTGGTCTTCTATGCCCAGGTATTCGATATCGACGCCGAATTTTCCCGCCGTATTCGCGCAGTATTCCTTTATCCCGGCCGGTGTCTTCAGGTCGCCGATTATCAAAATTGACGTATCTTTGTGGTCATGAGTCTTGATATTTTCGCAGATACCCTCTAGAAACGTTGGAATATTTATGGTGGTAATGGTAATTACAGTATTATCCAAAACAGATTATCTCCTTCCTTAATTAAACGGTATTATTTAGCTGAAACCCCCATCCCAGACCGGTTCCTCGACTCCGGCGGTAGACTCAGGGTGTTTCTTTCCGGTCAGCAACATCAGTACACGCCGCAGTGCTGCCATAACCCCTTCCCGGCGCAAGAAAGAAGCTACGTATGAAGGCTTAAATGCCAGAACTGCCAGATTATACAGGGCGCGTCTTTTAAGGAAGCGCTCCAACCGGTACCAGTAATAATAGCTCAATGAATACTGCCTTACCAGGCTGTATTTATGCCTCCTGTGTGCTTTGAGGTTCCGGATAACGGCGCTGTGCTCATAGATGGGATGATGGAAAAGGTTAATCCGGCAGAACTTAACGGTACCGCCTCTCTTGATGACATTAATAGCGAAATCGACATCGTCAGCTAAGCTGACAGGGAATAATCCGACCAGCGGAAGGGCGCTTCGCCTGATAACGAAGCCGATGCCGGATGCCCCGTATTTGAAGATGTCCCTGGGGCTATAGCCGTAGTTCGTTCCCGGCGGAAGCCAGACCGGTTTAACTTTGCCGCCAAACTCCCGCGTACCCCCGCAGACCAGCAGGTCAATTTCCGGGTGCTCTTCCATCACCCGGATAGCCTGCTCCATGGCGGCCGGATAGACTACATCATCATCCGGCAGGTGTTTCAGGTATTTCCCCCGCGCCAGCAGCATCCCTTTGCTGAAGGCGTGCCCCGGGCCTTTGTCCGGTTCGGATAT
>JAUYMF010000141.1 GCA_030698765.1 Dehalococcoidales bacterium | reverse complement strand
TCTTATTCCAAGCCGGAGATTACTCTATTGCTTCCACCGGGGGTTCAGCAGCTCTCCCTCTCTCCGCGCCCCTGGCAGAGTTGATATTAAGTTTCTTATTCATGCTGAGGATGGACTCTCTCTTCGAGCCACCGCTTGAATTCCATCTCCGGGTCTTTAACACCAAGTTCATCCATCGCCCGGCGCCGGGAGTGAATGCCCGTCTGCACCAGTACCTGCTCGTTGGTCACCAGCTTGACCACGTCCTGCGGCAGCAGCGGTCCCCAGGTCATTCGCAAGTAGTTATCGCCGTAATCTTCGCCCCGGTATTTCTCCAACAGCCTGAGAATAAGGCGATTCCTCCGGTTGTAAGCCGCCGTCCGGATAAGCCTTTTCCGCCTCACCTTCTGCAACAGCGGCTGCAGCTCAATCTCCAGGGCTACCCCGGACAGGTCCCTCTCCGTTCCGCCGAAAGCCACCCTCGGCGATTCCGATATATCATGGAGAATCCGGTACAGCAGATTGATATAATCGATATGCAGACTGACTCCACCCCCCTGCAAGAGATCGAGCAGGTAGGCTTTGGCATCTTCAGGTATATTCCACACTGCCCCCGGCCTGACGGCAATATCTTCCGCTTCCTCCACGTTCTCCAGTACCGCTATGGGATTCCCGGACAGCTCCAGTATTTTGGCCAGCTGTGAGGTTGCCCGGTTAAGCTCGCGCTGCGGCTCCATAATCTGGGACAGGTCTGATGCGCCCCAGAACTTTTTGGGTTCCCTTAGATTAGGGTAAATAACGAACGGTATAAAACCGTAGGGATTGGGCTTCTTCTCCACCTGAGAGCCGTCAATCCACAGCTCGAAGTCGCGGGCTGTCCACAGCTCGATAACGCTGGCCGATTTACTCTTAACCTTCACTTTATGCAGGCTTTCCACGATATCGGCGGTGAGGTTGTACTTTGAGGCTATTCTCCATACTCGCGAGGTATCATCACCTGCCCACCAGGCATAGATACCCTGTATATCTGGCGCGGTAATGCGAACACTTCTTAGCTCCGGGTCCCAGATAACCTTATAGCAGGCGTCACCGAGAATGGCGCAGTCGAGTTCGGTTTCAAAATCAAGCTGCTCCAGATCATTCTCCGCATACACCTGGTACAGGGCGGTCTCCGCTCTCTGCGCCCTGGCCCTGGCCTCATCTAAGTCCTCTGCAGGCTCAACGACAAAATTAACGCCGGACATCAGGTATGAGGTAACCTTATCCACGAAAACCTTGGCGTAATTGAAGGTCAGGTGCTTTTCTCCTCGTTTCTCCCGGCTTTCCCAGTGGACACCATGATAAAAGTCAAGGAAATCCCGGTAACCCCTGATCCTCCCCGCATCCCGTTGTGCTAATTCAGCAGGACTAAAACTCTCATTCATGTTTCTTAACTCCTTTAATGACCAGGTTACCCGAAGCAGTTTTCAAAGCCCGCCGCACGGTGCGCTGGCTCACTCCAAAGATTAGCGCCAGTTCCTCTAGCCCCTTTCCCTCCTCACTGAACAGCCGGGCTATTTCCCGGTAACGCAATTCCTTGGACAACCGCTGCCTGCCTCCCGGTTCGTCATAGACACACTCCGGAAACGGGCAGTTAAGACAGGAATCAGCCAGTTCACAACCCTCATCATGGTACTGGCAATACTCCGGCGGTAGATCCAGTTCAAAATCATCAATCGACTCCAGTTCCATAGCTCACCCTTAAACGTAGCTCAGATAGTGCTAAAATTAGCACATATGTTCTACTTACGTCAATAACCGTTTGTCACTTTTTGGTAGGCAGAGAAATTTGACAAAGCAGCCTGGGACATGCTATAATAACTCCAGTTAAATAGAGAAGTTTAGTGCCTCCTTTGTGGAGGTTTTTTATTCTCTGATGATATAGAGCAAGAAAAGGAGGTAGAAAGTGCTAACCAGCCTAAAAGCACGAGAGAATAATAATATTGAACACAGGCTCAGATATTATGTGGCAAGTCCCACGCGACCTCATTTTCATCATCCAGAATGTAAATGGGCTGCCCCTTACTTAGGCTCCCCTTACTGGCGAAAGTTCTCTTCACATCAAGAGGCTGTTACTGCCGGACTTAAACCGTGTAAGACATGCCGAGCCTAATTAATAAAGAAGCAAGGCGTCTAAGAGGGGCACCCGCCCCTCTTTCTTTTTCCTCCCCCTCCTTTAGTAAAGAGCCTGTCCTGGTTCCACTGAGTCACCACGAAGTGAGCCTGTCGAAGGGAGGGGGACCGAGGGAGAGGATTCCACAATCCCCCCTTTGCCAATATTCACGCTCAGATGATATAATGACTTATTCTGGAGAGTACACCCTGATAATAGATAGGGGGAAACTGTCAAAATGACCGCACAAAACAAGAAACGCGTTGCCGTCATCGGCGGGTCACAGCCCACCGCGGAAGAAGCCGCGCTCGCTGAGGAGGTAGGCCGTGAGCTGGCCAGACAGGGAATCGTCCTGATCTGCGGCGGCCTGGGTGGTGTCATGGAAGCCGCCTGCCGCGGGGCGAGCGAGGAGGGCGGGGTAACCATCGGCATTCTCCCCGGGGACACTGCGGATATGGCTAACCCCTACGTCCAGATTCCCATAGTCACCGGAATCGGCTATGCCCGCAATATCTCCGTGGTCAAATCAGCCCGGGCAGTCATCGCCGTTGGCGGCAGCTACGGCACCCTCTCTGAAATCGCCCACGCCCGGCAAGGCGGTATTCCGGTCATCGGGCTGAAGACCTGGAAGATAGCCAGAAATAACCAGCCGGACAACTCAATCATCACCGCCGAGAGT
>JAUYMF010000140.1 GCA_030698765.1 Dehalococcoidales bacterium | reverse complement strand
AGCTACTACATCATCGGCAATACGGGCGCTGGCTTCTTTTAAGTTTGGGATTGACATTGTACCTCCCGGCTCTGGAATAATGCTTTATCTTACACCGACCCTTGCCAGGGCTGTCAAAATAAAGCTACTGGATTACAGTGGAGAACCCTTGAGGATATCCGTCCGGTCTTTCCTTACCTAACCGCAGGGGTTCCCGTCCAATATGGTTCTGAGGAGCCTTCCGGCTTCCGACGCTCACTGAAATGTCACCTCCGTCAGCCAGATATCATACTCGTTATTTCTGGTTTTTGCGCTGAAGACGATGTTTCTGCCATCCGGGCTCCAGTATGGATAATACTCGGAACCTCCTTCACCGGTAAGCCGGGTAAGATGCTCTTCACCCGGGCTCGTCCCGCAGCCGGAAGCCGTGATAGCAATTAATGTCAGCAAGGTAAAGATACCGAGCCAAACGGGTCTTCTATTTCTCATATTCGCCTCCTTTTCCACAAACCGTTCCGATGCCGTCATGAATCCTGGTAAGAGCCGGGCAACGAAGGCGGCGATGTAATGATGTTGCTTATTATAGCGAAGGTTGGCCAAAATGTCATTCTGAGGGAGTAAAACGACCGAAGAATCTGGGCGGGAGGGTTCTTGAGGAAATTTCAGCTTTCCCCAACCGAGACCCTTCGCTCAGGATGACAATTACTTGTTTTCGGGCAGTCTCATATTATCTCTCTGGCTTTTAAGGTTCGTTTCTGGTTTCACCGGGCGTGAAAAGGGCGGGTTTACTCGGTTTCATCCACAGGACAAAGGGAATGGCGGCGGCGGTGAGAATAGCGTAAGCCAGCCAGATGGGGCGATAAGTACCCCAGACGTCAAAGACCCAGCCGGCAAGGACGGGAGCGATGATGCCGGATAGAGTCCACCCTATTGCCTGTAGTCCTCCGATGGTGGCGAAGTGTTTCAGCCCGAAGTAGTCCGCCCGTATCGCGGGCCATATTGGTATTTGGGAGGCGTAGCCGGGACCGTAGAGCATTATGAAGGGAATGAGCATCCAGGGGCTGCTTACCCCGGCAAAAACCAGGACACCCAGGAACTGGATGACAGCCCCGATGGCCAGCAGGTGTCTCTTATCGTAGGTATCTCCTATCCAGCCGAAACCGAGCCTGCCGATGAGGCTGAAACCGGTGAAGCCCAGAATAGTCCATCCCGCGAGATTGCGGGATATGCCGACACTGGTCAGATAGGGCATTTCCAGTACCATGATCGCACTCTGGGCGAACCCGGTGAGAATACCGAAGACGCCGAGCAACCAGAAGGCCCTTGTTCTTACCGCCTGACCGGCACTGAGTCCCGTCTGCGAGTATTGTTCTGAATCTTCGGGCATTTTACCGATGATGCCGGAGATGTCCTTGTCTCTAGCGGGAAAAGCGTCCCGGACTTCACCGTCAGGCAGATAGCCGTATGGTTCAGGGCGGTGCCGGATTACCAGGCTGGCGGGAATACCTACCACCAGTATCGTAATTCCGGAAATAATTAGCGCTCCCCGCCACTGGTATTGCTCGATGAGCCAGACCAGCACCGGGCCGACAATGCCGGAGAAGGCATATCCGGCTGATATGATGCCCATGACCCAGGTCCTCCTTCTGGAGAACCAGTTGGCGGCGGCTACGTACTGTCCCATGCCAACGCTGCAGCTGGTGCCGATGGACAGCAGGAGAAAAGTGGCGTAGAAAAATAGCAATGAATCGGTGCGGCTCAGCATCAGAAAGCCCAGACCGGAAACCACCGTCCCGAAGGTGATAATCTTCCTCGCCCCGAATTTGTCGATAAGGAAGCCAACCAGAGGCCACATCAGACCAAACTCGATACTGCGCAGGGAAAAAGCGAAGGAGACCTGGGCGGCGCTCCAGCCGAACTCTTCGGCTATCGGATTAAAAAATGCGGTAAAACCGTAAAAGGTAATACCGCCGCAGACGAGAAACATGATGAAGGAGGCGGCTACTATCCACCAACCGTAGAAGATTCTGGGTCGGTTTTTCATTTTTTAATCAATCGCTGACTAAACCAATTGAGATAATCAAAGATTGCCCGGAAGTCGAGTACTCCTTCCGGGTCTGACACTCGTAATCGGTTAGTCAGGTAACATCAGAACATATGCTTTCCTGTTTCCCGTCCCGGAGCTTTCAAAGGTTATTGAGCGTAAACGGTATCAGTTCTGAGAGGGCGGGATGGATGTGGATGCCCTGGTCAATCTCAGAGATGTGCCCGCCGGAGGTCATCGCGTTGACCACCTCTTGAATAAGTACCGGAGCCTGCGGTCCGATGATGTGAAAGCCCAGTATACGCTCGGTTTCTTTATCCAGGATAACCTTGGCATAACCATCTTTCTCTACCATGGCTTTCCCCCTGGCGGTATCAAAGTACGGCGTCCTGCCCACAATAATATCATAGTCTTTCCCGGCATTCTCTTCACCGAGACCGACCGAGGCAATTTGCGGGTGGGAGTATACGGCGTGGGGCACAACGGTATAGTCCACCTTCAGGTCAGCGCCGTAAAATACGTTTTGCACCACAATAGAAACCTCCCGGTTAGCCATGTGGGTGAACATCTGCTGCCCGTTGGCATCTCCCACCGCGTAGATATTCTTCATGCTCGTCTCCAGGTATTCATTGACCTTGATAAAGCCCCGGTTGTCCAGCTCGATTCCGCTTTTCTCCACTTTGAGGAGGTCGGCATTGGAGCTTCTGCCCACGGCCATCATAATCTGCTGCGCGGAGAACTCCCTCTTTTTTCCGCTCTTCTTATCGACCGTAATCACCGTTATCCCGCTGGCTGTTGACTTTACTTCTTCAGCCTGGGTACCGGTATGGACGGCCATGCGCTTGCCCAGAGCCTTTTTCAGGACTTCGGCGATTTCCGGTTCCTCGGAGAGCACCAGCCGGCTGGCCATTTCCAGGATGGTCACTTTCGTGCCCATGGCGGCAAAGAAGTGCCCGTACTCAACGGCGATATAGCCGCCGCCGATAATGATTAGACTGTCCGGCTTCTCTTTCAGTTCCAGTACGGATTCGTTGGTAAGGTAGTCGACACTGTCCAGGCCTTTTATCGGGGGTATGAAGGGTCGTGAACCGGAGGCGATGAAGATTCGCTTTCCTTTTAGTTGCTCTCCGTTGACCTCGATAGTATGGTCGGCGACAAAGTGCCCCGCGCCTTCAAAGAAGTCAAGGTTTTTGACCTGTATAATACCTTCCCTGATGTGGTGCTGGCTCTCATGCCGACTCTGCCTCATGCGTTCCATTATGGAGCGAAAGTCAATGCTCTTAATATCGGCGGTAATGCCCAGCTTTTGGCTCTCCTGTATTTCCACTATCCGGTCAGCCGGGTATATCAGCATTTTGGAAGGGATGCAGCCGAGGTTGAGGCAGGTGCCGCCGATTAATGGGCCTTTATCTATCATGGCAACCTTCAGCTCTTCCGATGCTGCCACATTAGCGATAGAAGCTCCAGACCCGGAACCGACGACGATAACATCATAATCTTTCATCAAATCCCTCCTCGCGGTAACGGCGGTTTCAATTCAGCCGGTTGATACTGGTAGCAGACCGGCATCAGTCCATCGGCTGTTCCTCTTTATGTTACTTCGGTTCTACAGTAATAGCCCGGTACGGTAGCCCTCACTGACGGCATCCACAATACGGCGTGGTTGAGAGGAATCACCGATACAATGCACTTCAGGCACTTTACCTGTTATTTCGGTCAGTAAATCATTATTTGACTGAGAGCCGACCGCCACTATCACGGTATCAGCCTTGATGGTCTCCCGCTTCCCTTCACCGGTAGTGAAAGTTACCCCGTCTCCGGTTATTGCCTGCGTGTTGGCTCCGGTCAGCATTGTAACCCGCTTACCGCGCAGCCCGTCGATGAGGCGGCGCCTTACCATCGGGGGCACATCGGCGGCGATGCGGGGAAGGATTTCAATGATGGTCACCGTCTTGCCCTTCTCAGCCAGGTAGTGCCCGGTTTCACAGCCGACCATCCCGCCGCCGATGATGACAACATCCTGTGCCGCGCTTGCTTTTCCGGAGAGGACGTCCTGGGCGGTGACGACATTGGTCCCGTCGACGCCGGGAATGTCGGGGATGATGGGGGTAGCCCCGGTAGCCACAATGACCGCGTCCGGTCTTATTTCAGCTACAAGCCCGGGGGTGGCGGCGGTGTTCAGCCTGATGTCCGCACCGGCTTGCTGTACCTGTCTCACCTGGTAGCTGACCCAGGGGATAATATCGCCCTTGTAGGGCGGCAGGGCGGCGATGTTGAGCAGGCCTCCCAGCCGGGACTCTTTCTCGAACAGGGTGACCCGGTGCCCTCTCAGCGCGGCTACCCGGGCGGCTTCTATCCCGGCCGGGCCGCCGCCAACCACCACCACGGTCTTCACCTTTTTGGCCGGTTCAATCCGGTACTCGCGCTCTCTACCCATGGCGGCATTGATGGTACAGCTTACTCCCTGACCGCGGGGGCGCGGACGGTCGATGCACTCCATGCAGCCGATGCAGGGGTCAATCTCATCCATACTGCCTTCAGCAGCTTTGCGGGGCAAAGCGGGGTCAGCCATCAGCCGTCGGCCAATGGCAATGAGGTCAGCTTTGCCTTCTTCCAGAATCCGCTCTCCGATTTCAAGGTCAAGTCTACCGACAGCGATGACCGGAACACTGGTGACCTTCTTGACTTCCTCGGCCAGCGGTACCAGAAAACCTTCGGTATCGGCGATGGGGGCTTTAGTGACATAAGATCCGGCGGCATAGGCGGATACGTGCACCGCCTGAGCGCCCGCCTTTACCGTCAGCGGTACTACCTGCCGTGTCTCTTCGATAGTGACGCCGTTCTCCACGCCGTATTCCTGGCCGTTGATGCGGGTCCATACCGGGTAGTCCGGGCCCACCGCCTGTTTAATCGCTTGGATAATCTCGATGAGAAAGCGGGCCTTGTTTTCGACGCTGCCTCCGTATTCGTCCTGGCGCTGGTTGGTGGCGGAAGAGAGGAAGGAAGCGATGAGGTACTGGTGAGCGCCGTGTATCTCTACTCCGTCAAAACCGGCCTGCTTTGCCCGTACTGACGCCGTGGCAAACCACTGCACCCTCTCCCTGATTTCACCGGTGGTCAGTTCGTGAGGTATTTTCCCGTATACGCCCATAATCCGGGCCGGGACTGTTACCGGAGATGGACCTACCTGTACCGGCTCGCCATTCCATGTTTCTCTACTTGAGTGGTGCAGCTGCACGGCGGCTTTAGCCCCGTGCCGGTGAATGGTATCCGCCAGTTTCCGCCAGCCATCGAGGTAGCGGTCGTCACCCAGTGACGGCTGGTGCGGGCTGTGGCATTGCGTATCAGGGGCAGTGCCTTCAACAATAATCAGCCCGGCGCCCCCCTGTGCCCGTGCCTCGTAGTAGTCAATGAGTCGCTGGCTAACCTGTCCGTCCTCGGCGGCGTAGTTGGTGCCCATCGGGGGCAGGACAATGCGGTTCTTCAGGGTCATCCGCCCTATCCGGAATGGCTCAAATAGTTTCTTAAAACTGGTCGCATTCATTACTAACCCCTCCCTCCTGGCTAATTGCTGCCTGACTGTGAAGCGTAGCTACGGGCTATCTTCCAACGGCAGTCGTGTTTGCTAATAATATAGCAGAAGTCCGCTTCACCATGAAAGTTTATTTTCGGAGGTTCTGTTTGTATTTGGTTGTTTTAATTTGTCATTGCGAGCGTAGCGAAGCAATCCGTTCCCGACGCTGCGGATTGCTTCGGGCTTCGCCCTCGCAATGACACCGTCAGCCAAAACCGAATAATACCCTTTCGGCTGTTACAGGAGCTTAACTCTTCCGGCTTCTCACCTTGACGCCACCCCAGTCCTCAATTACTTTGACAACGGCGGTGTGGCATTCTTCGCCGTATCCCTGACTGACGGCATGGTTATAAATCTGCTGGACTTCCGCGCCGACAAACATGGGAATGTTCAGTTCGCGACCCAGGTCAAGCGCGATTCCTAGGTCTTTGTTCATCAGGTTGATGCTGAAGCCGGAGTTGAAGGCGTCATTGAGGACAAAGGTGGGAAATTTGAACTGAGTGGACCAGCTCCGGCCGCTGCTGGCGTTGATGACCTCGATGACCTTGTCCGGAGATAGCCCCAATCTGGTGGCGGTGACCAGCACCTCCGAGGTGATGACCATGCTGCAGGCTGAGCAGAGGTTGTTCAGCGCCTTCACCGCATGCCCGGTGCCTGTTTCCCCGATGTAGTAAATGTTTTTGCCCATGGTTTCGAAGATGGGGTGGCATTCATTGTAGTCCTGTTCATTGCCGCCGACCAGGATGGACAAGGTGCCCTCGCGGGCGCCTCTGGTACCCCCGCTGACGGGGGCGTCCAGCATCCTGATACCCTTTGCCGCCAGCCGTTGGGAAATCATCCGGGTGCTGGAGGGGTAGGAGCTGCTCATATCGATGACAATGGAACCAGACTCAGCCCCCTCAACCAACCCATCCGCGCCGAGCACCACTGCCTCCACTTCAGCCGAACCGGGCAGCATGGTGATTATCACCGGGCTGCGGCGGGCAACTTCGCGAGGTGAGGAGGCTGACTCCGCCCCTGATTTTACCAGGTCTTCCATCGTCTTCTCACTGATGTCATAGACAACCAGTGAGTAACCCGCCTCAAGCAGGTTCTGCGCCATCGGGGTGCCCATGTTGCCCAGTCCAATAAAGCCGATTACAGGTTTCATTTTTCCTCTCATCTATCAGAGTTGCCGGTAATATTCGGGGCTGATAGTCTACTCTTCATGTGCCGCAGTCTGTTTTTCTTGAGGTATCCTCTTCCGGAACCCCATGTAGCCGACAAGCTTTTCACGGTCGACGGTAAAAAGTTTTACCCTGGTGAGCCTCGGACGTCCCCACTTTATCCAGCCGTGGTGCCGGAACTGCCACAGCATGACGATAATGGCGAAGCCGATGAAGCCCAGTACTGCATAATACCCCCAGGGCGTTTTCAACTCCGGCATGTTCTCGAAGTTCATGCCATAAATACCCACTACCAGCGTCAGGGGCAGGAAAATGGCGGCGACTATGGAGAGCACCTTCATTACTTCATTCTGGCGGTTGGCTATTGAGGATAAGTACGTGGACAGGGCGTTGTCGGTCATATCCCGTACCGTCTGGTTGAGGTCTTCAATACGTACGATGTGGTCATAAACATCCCGGTAAAAGAACCTGGCGTCATCCCGGATAACCCGGAAGTCACCCCGGCTCATGCGGTTCAATACCTCGCGTTGCGGAGCCATGACTCGGTGGATGTGCACTGTCGAGCGTTTGAGCTTGAGGATATCTTCCAATGTGGACTGCTGCGGCTCCCGTATTATTTCCTCTTCAATTTCCTGGGCGATTTCGGTTATCCTGTCAATGGTAGGCATGACGTTGTCAATCAGGGCGTCAATCAGGGCGTGTGCCAGGAAGTCAGCCCCCTTCCTCATCGGGCGTCCATCGCTTTCCACCGAGCTTCTGACAGCTTCAACACTGTACATTGGGAAATTGTGGTTGCTGACCACGAAATTGGAACCGATGAAGATTGCCAGTTCCGCAGTTTCCACTACCTCCGATTCCACGGCGTGATTGATGCCGTGGACGATGACGAAGAGGTACGCCCCGAAGTCATCCACCTTGGGCGGGTGAATCTTGGTGCTCAGGCAGTCCTCAACCGCCAGGGGATGAAATTTGAATATCTGTTGCAGGAACTCGCCGTCCCCGGTGGTGGTGCCGTCAATATCAATCCAGAGCAGGCCCTGTCCGGATTCCAGTCCGCTCTGGACCTGTTCATTGGGGAGACCGCGGCGCAGTTCACCATCGGCAGTCAGATAGTATGCTTGACAGGACATAATGCACCTCCTTCATCAGGTGAAGTTTATGTCATGGGTTATCTTTTTTCAAGGATGGATATGCTATAGAGTGGCAGGACGAGGCGCTCTGGTTTTCAAAAGCACAAATCGCTGGTTTCCTGGACTCTCCTCCCCACAACGTTTGTCAAATCAGGCTCTACCCCCGTTTGTCATTCCGGCGGTAGCCGGAATGACAGGGGATAAACAGCCCTGCTATAATTGACCCGTTGAATATTTGAAGCGGTGTTTATTATGAGTAAACGGGACAAGATTGTCGGTATTCTGGGCGGTATGGGGCCTGAGTCCACTGCCGAGCTATTCCTGAGGATAATCAAAGCCACGCCGGTAAAGAGAGAGCAGGAGCACCTCAGAATTATCATCGATAACAACCCCGGAATACCTGACCGTACCCGGGCGATACTGAATAAAGGTCAGAGTCCCCTTGAGGAGATGGTCAGCACTGCCCTCAACCTGGAGCGGGCCGGGGCTGAGCTAATCGCTATCCCCTGCAACACCGCCCACTACTGGCTGGATGACCTTCGCCAGAGGGTGTCTGTACCTGTGATTGATATGATTTCAGAGACGTCGGATTATGTCTCTACCCGTTTTTCCGTGATTAAGAAGGTGGGACTGCTGGCAACAAGCGGTACCGTAGAGGCAGAACTATACCAGGGCAGGTTAAAGCCGAGAGTAGTTCTGCTGCCCGATAGTGAGTCCCAGGCAGCCCTGATGGATGTCATTTACGGGGAGGGCGGCATCAAGCTGGGCTTTACGGAAGGGGTGGCACAGGAGAGGGCGTTGAGCATCGCGCAAGCACTGGTGGGTGGCGGCACCCAGGCGCTTATCCTCGGCTGTACCGAGATTTCCCTGGTTCTTGCCGGTGAGGACATCGGCGTGCCCCTGATAGACCCCCTTCAGGTGCTGGCGGAGGCGGTTGTCCGGGAAGCCCGGCATACCGGGAAGATATAACGAGGATTTCCGGTTACTTCTTCAGGAACCGTTTCAGGTACTCGATAACTTCCGCCACCGGCTCCACGTCAACCACCTTCCAGTCGAGGTTGAGCAGCATGTACCAGCCCATGATAGGGTCGCGGTCAGCTACCGCTTCTGCGGGGATGATGCCATGAAAGCCGAGCTGGGCGGCATCATAGGCGGTAGCCATGACGCAGAAGCTGATGCTGCAGCCGGTGATAATCAGCGTATCGCACTTGTTGGAAATCAGCATCCTCAGCAGCACGGAGTCGCTCAGACAGGTGCCGTGCTCCTTGGTGAAGATGAGCTCGTCCGGCTGGCGCTCAAGTCGATGGTCGATTTCCAGCCACGGGCTACCGGCGACCAGTTGTTTGGCGAGGTGAGGCCTCTTGCGGTTGTGGACTTCGGTAATTCCCTTGAGGCTGGGGTCGTAGACACCTTCCAGGCTGAAGAAAATGGGTATTTTGGGCTCGGTACGGCGGGCGACATCGAGGAGGCTTTTAATATGGGCGATGGTATCGGTCATATCGGCGCCCATCGGCGATTCCGGGTCCGTCCAGGCTCTGGCCATGTCAATGACCAGGATTGCCGGGCGTTCCCCGTAGCCGACGCGTCCCGGCATCGGCAGGTGCCTCGTTTTCGCCAGTTCCAGGTAGTCCGGCGGCAGGTGTTCCTCGACCCAGGTCCTTTTCCGTGTTTGTTCAGTCATACCGACCTCCCATATTCTAGTCTTATTCGGTTTTAGTTGGCGGTGTCATTGCGAGACCATTCCCGAAGGGAAGGCGAAGCAATCCGTGTGGGGAAGGGCACCCAGCCCCCTCTCAGATTGCCACGTCGTCCCGATTGCATCGGGACTCCTCGCAATGACAAATAAAATCAACCAAAAGCAAACAGAACCATATTCCGGATAGTTAACTGACCCGTATTTTAGCATGGCGCGGGCGGTTTACCAAGTTTTCTGTAGTGGGTGCCCCTCTTGAAACACTCTGCTTTTGGTCTTTTCCGTTTGACACATCACCGGTGCCGTTATAAACTGGTGCCAAACTGAGATTGGTTTAGCTGTCAGTGCGAGAGGACTGATGGAAGCGATACGCTTATTGAAAAGAAGGCCCTGGGGAATCATCGGAGCGGCGATTTTGCTGACGGTGATAGTGATTGCCGCCCTGGCTCCCGCCATCGCTCCTTTTTTCTGGAACGAGATTAGTATAGACGCTCGCTTGCAGCCGCCCGGCGGAGGCCATCTGTTGGGGACTGATAACCTGGGCAGGGATATTTTTAGTCGGGTTGTCTACGGCTCCCGCCCTTATGTGGTCGCTGGGCTGATTGCCACCGGTACATCGGCTGTGCCCGGAGTTGTCCTGGGGTTCCTCTCCGCCAGAATTGGAAGGAAAACCGACTCCATTATCAGGGGGATAATATTTGTGCCCGCGGCCCTGATGCTGCTGCTGGTGCTGTTCAATTTGGTATCCGTCTTCGTCCGGGTCTTCGCCCCACCCCCTTTGCTGTTTCCGGTGAGGTATCCCGAGTCAATCACGGTCATTGTCGGCTTGCTGCTCTCTCTGGTATTGTTGCCGTGCTTCCACGCCGCGGCGCATAAAGCTTTTTCAAGGCAGGCTTCCGGGCGCGGCCTGGCTTCGCTGTTCCCTCTGATACTGGTCAGCCTGGGAGTGGCGGTGGGGATGGCGGTTCCGATGATAAGCCGAATGAGCTACTATGGGCTTGGAGTCCCCCCGCCGCTGCCGGAATGGGGGAACATGATTAGCGGCAGCGGGCGGACTTATATGCTGGAGGCTCCGTGGATGGCCATAATCCCCACTATTGCCATCGCCGTGACCTGTCTGGGGCTGGTCATTTTCGGGCTGGCGCTGCGCGAAGTCTGGTTTCCCCGCTTACACTGACCTCTTAAGATGAAGTATGATGGCGGTCGTATTATGAGAATACTGATTATCAACCCCAATACTTCCACGGGAATGTGGAAAACAATAGACGGCACGGCGAAAAGGTACGCTCTGCCGGACACGGAGATAACCACCGTAAATACCGCCGATGGCCCGGAGTTTATCGCCAATGCCGCTGATATCGCGGTACAGGCGCCTAAAGTGTTGCACCTGGTGAAGCAGAACCTGGCGGAATTCGACTACTTTATTATCGCCTGCGGCTATGACCCGGGGCTGGAAGCCTGCCGGACGGTGACCGGAAACGTCATCGGAATCGGGGAAGCAGCCATTCTCACCGCCTGTACCGTTGCCCGGCGTTTTTCCTTCCTGAACTCGACGGAGCAGTCGGCTGCGATGGTGCCGGACAGGTTGCGTTCGCTCGGTATTGATGCCAGCCGCCTGGCTTCGGCGCGGGCGGTGGGCAACAGCGCCGAGATTGTGGACAAGAGAAACGAGATGTTCGAGGTCTACGTTGAGACCGGGCAAAGATGTATCGATGAGGATGGCGCCGGAGCACTCATCTTTAGCTGTGCCGGGATGAGCGACATCAAGGAACGCCTTGAGCAGCGCCTGAAGGTGCCGGTGATTGCCGGGGTCATCAGCGCCCTGAGAATCGCCGAGCAGTTTTCGGGAGTAATAGACCGGCCGGCAGGCAATAAAAAGGGGTAGAAATATGGAAGACCTGGTTATCCGTAACGGGCTGGTGGTAACGCCTCAGGGTAT
>JAUYMF010000139.1 GCA_030698765.1 Dehalococcoidales bacterium | reverse complement strand
GGAAGGCTTCAGCCCGAGTTCAGCGTTCGACTGAGCTCATGCCGAAGTCCCGAGGGTGTCTGGTGGATACCCCTCACCTTAATCCTCTCCCGCAAGGGGCGAGGACACAGTGAAGCCAATTGCGCAAGCAAGCGCTAGTATCCTGTATCACTTAAATTGTAAGATCGTCATTGCGAGGGCTTCGCCCTCGCAATGACGATTTTGGTGGCTATCTCTTAAACGAAGAATTAAGCATTACAACGTACTAAGCTGACGCCCCATCACGGCAGAAGTAGAGCGGCGGTTTTCCTCCTGATAGCTTGTACTGCATATAAACAGGACAGGCGATGCAGATGCACTCCTTTTTGAAATCAAGGTCCGGGCAGGCAGCCTTACCGGCAGCGCAGTACAGCCCGGGCACCTCCTCGTGCTTCAGGGGATTATGCCTGGGACCCTTCAGCAGTTCCGCGGAGCACTGACTCTGACTCTCCACCGGACACGAGGGACAGATACACTGGTTCACTTTCTCCTCGGTGAAAGGTATATCGGCCATTGTTACCCTCCTGAGTTATTATTCATACGCAAATCATTGTAGCACCGCTTTCGGCCGGGCCAGTATACGTACAGCTACCTAATCTGGCGAGGGGATATAAAAAGTGGAACTCCTTTTCAGGAGCTCCACTGCTTCCCTTGATGTGACGGATTTGTTTGAGGCCTGTTAGTCTTTTTCAACATCTATCTCGCGGGCGAGGACCTTGAGGATGTCACCTTCCAGTCTGACACCGGCGCCCTCGGTGAGCATGCCGTCAATTCCGGTATCTTCACCAATGAGCACCTTAATGCCGTCAACCTTGATGAACTTATAACCTTCCACCAGGTGCAGCATCGTAATGGTGCCTCTTACCTCCGCCGTGCCATCACCACGGCCACGAACCTCGATGTCTTCCGGCTCATCCCGGACTTCAATGTCACCGGCCAGGAGCTTCAGCAGGTCACCGTCAATCTCCACTTCGGCGCCAACCATCAGCATACCATCAACATCGGTATCCCCATCAATAATGACTTTGATACCGTCCACCTTTATCCAACCGGTGCCGTCTTCTTTCAGATAGGTCGCCTTTATGGTGCCATCTATCTCGATATCAGTATCGGAACCGGCCGCGTAAACCGGGCTGGCAAATCCGAGCGTAATCAAGGCAAGCGTCAGCAGAACACTAAACAATCTGTTAACGTTCATCTGCACACCTCCTTTTTATTCTCTATACCCATTGTCCTGCTTTTTGAGGCAAAAAAGCCATGACTTTGGTCACATTCATCCTATATCTCAGGTAATTAAGTATGCAGGTAGGTAGTACCTAAGTATGGATACGTATTCCAGTGACAAATGGGAAAGCATAATATTTAAGATACGGGTACACGCCCGTGCTTTTGTGGCATTAGCAAAGAGTAAAAATCAAGGAGGTGCCAGGGGTGAAAAAAAGAATAACTGCCATTATCTCTTTTGTGGCATGAGCAAGAATAAAACTTAAGGAGGTACCAAGGTGAAGAAAAGAATAACTGCCATCATCTCGTCAGTATTGCTACTAATTATGCTGTTGCCAGTACCGGTACGGGCGGCACCTGATGCAGCTCCAACCAATCTCAGGGCATCGGTGCAGGCGGCTCCGCTGGGAGTGGTGCTAACCTGGACGGATACCTCTACCAACGAGGCGGGTTTCAGGGTCTATCGCGCTCTGGCGCCCGGTACGGACTTTGTCCAGGTGGGCGTAGACCGTCCTGCCAGTGACCCGGCTACCGCCACCGGGTCCAGGTCAACTACTGACGATACTGTGCAGGCCGGTATCACCTATAGTTACCGGATTGTAGCGTTCGATGGCCTCGGTGAGGAGTCGGCGCCAACCAATACGGTGACCATCACTGCAACGGTGCCGGCGGCGCCGTCAGGGCTTGTTGCCACCCAGCAGGCGGGACCGCCGCAGACGGTCACCCTGAACTGGACTGACGCTTCCACTAACGAAGCCGGCTTCAAGATTGAGAGGGCTGATGACACCGGTTTCACCCAGAACGTGGTGCTGAACGCCGTGGCATTCAACACGACGAGCTTCATTGATGCCAGCATTCTGCCCGGCGCCACCTACTCCTACCGTGTCTCCTCCATCGGCAATGCGCCCAGCCTGTCAGCGCTGTCAAACACGGCGACCATTACGGTCAACGCAGCGGCGGGCATGGCGGTGGGACCGGTAGTTCCTATCGCCGGATTCCCGACACCTAACGGCTATCCGTCCTTTTACCAGGATATCCTCGCCACCAGGCTGCAGATGCTGCCCATCGGCCCGGAGAACCTGGCGGACCCAGCAGACCCGGCAAATCCTTATTCGGTGGCCGTCGGCTTCGGGGCTGAAGCTTTCTACTACGTGGCCGAGACCGAGAATGACTTCGGTCTGATAGAGTTTGCCATGGAAGCCGTATGGGCAAATGCTACTGAATCGCCCGTCCCTGGCGACGAGGCGATGATGAACCGGGTTCGGTTCAGATTAGATGCGGACTTAATGGGTGGCAGTGGCGACTACACCATTGTGACCCCTTATGGCACTTTCAACTTTCCCGGCGTAGTGGCCGACCCTTTAAGCAACCGTGAAATCAACTTCACACAGGATATTCTAGGGGCGGGACAGGATTTTGTCACGGCTATTACTCCCCTGCCCGGTGTCAACATGGTTGACGTTTTCCTGCGCCCGGTGACCGCTCCGCCCGGCGCCTGGGGAGTCACTAACGGCATCAATAACGGCGTTACCGGGCCGGTCACAGGCGCCCCGGGGCGGCCTAATTTTGTCAGGATTACCGGTCCTCTTGGCTTTGATAGCGGGGAACTCCTCGACTTCGCAATATTCGGGCGTGAGTTGACCGCCGCGGTCACCCCCGGCTTCACCGCCAGTGTTGCCTCCGGTACCGCACCCCTTGCCGTCCAGTTTACCGATGCTTCTGTCGGCGCGACGACCTGGGCATCGGACTTCGGTGATGGCACTACCAGCACTGCCCAGAGCCCGAGCAAGACCTACAACGCTGCCGGCAACTTCATCGCCAGACTGACGGCTTCCAATGCCGGAGGAACGGCAACTACATCGCAGATGCTCCATGTCTACGCCGTACCGGTGGCTTCCTTCACCGCCGCGGCGGGCGCCACGCAGACCACCATCGATTTCACCGGCGCGGCCACGGGCAACCCCACCGGCTGGCACTGGGACTTCGGTGACAGCAGTGCCAACAGCACGGCCCAGAGCCCCACGCATGTGTTCGCCGCCCCTGGCGAGTACACCATTAGCCTGACCGCCTTCAACCCGGCAGGCTCGCACACATCTACTCAAATAATAGCTGTAGGACCGCCGGCAGCGCCGACTGACCTGGCCAACACAGCTATCGACCTCACCGCGGGGACGGCTACTTTCACCTGGACCGACAACTCCGAGGCCGAAGCGGGGTTCGTCCTGGAGAAAGCGGCGGCAGATACCTTTGCTACAATACTCCAGTCGTTTAATATTCCCGCCAACGCGGTAGCGTCTCCCAGCACCGCAACCTTTACCGAGTCCGGTTTCATCGATGGAAACTTCTTCTACCGCATCGTGGCGGTGAATGCGCTCGGCCAGCGCTCCGCGGCGTCCAACACCGTGCTGGTGAATGCCGCTTTGCCGACGGCTCCAACCAACCTGGCGGCGGAGATTCTCGCAGGCCCCGCGCGCATTCGTCTAACCTGGGTCAATACCGCTACTAACGCGATCGGTATCCATATAGAACGGTCGGCAACCCCGGAATTTACAACTATCACCCACCTTGCCGAGTTGCTGCCTGCCGTCTCGGCTGCCTTCACCGATGAATCGGTCGTGCTCGGCAATACCTACTCATACCGCGTTCACGCCTTCAGTGCCGGGGGAATGGGACCGAATTCCAACGTGGTCACGGTTACCGTGGATGTACCTGCCGCACCCGCCGGTCTGACCGCCGGAGTAGCTTCACCCACACAGGTAACCCTGAACTGGACCGCGTCCCCCAGCGCCACCGGCTATCTGGTTCAGCGTTCCATTGGTACCGACAATGTCACCTTCACGCAGATCGGCACCAACACCGCCGCCACCTTCAATGACGGGACGGTGACTGTCGGCAATGTATACAACTACCGCGTCTTCGCCACTAATATCCTCGGTCCTTCCGCCAGTGCTTCAAACACGGCTACGGTGGAACTGCTTGCGCCTGTCGCTCCCGTGCTGAACCCGGCCACAGCGCAGGCTACCGGCGAGATTGTCCTCACCTGGAATAATGTGGCCAATGAGTCTGGTTACCGCGTCACGCGCTCCACCGACAACACTACATTCACTCAGATTGCCGAGGTAGGCATCGATATTACTACTTATACCGATAGCGCGGCTGCGCCGGAGACCACCTATCAGTACCGCGTCACCGCCTTCAACGGTCTCAGCGGCCCCAGCGATGGAATCTCGAACACTGTTATCGCGACCTCGGCAACACCGACAGCGGCTCCGGCAGCACCGACCGGACTCCAGGCTAACGCAACCGCTTTCAATAACGTTAACCTGACCTGGACGGATGGTTCCGCTAACGAGGCTGGCTACAGGGTCTGGCGCGCTACATCGGCTAATATCACTAACTTCTCCGTCATCGCCACGCTTGCGCTTAACAGCCAGGCTTACGCTGATACCGGAGTAGCGGGGCTACCCCTACCCATACGGTACCAGGTAACGGCTTTCAACAGCATCGACAATTCTACCGCGGCCGGTCCGGCTGAAATCACCTCGCTACCGGCTGAGCCTTCATCTGGCGGTGGCGGCGGCGGTGGTGGCGGCGGCGGCGGTGGTGGTGCGCTGACCACAGCAGTCGGCCTAAGCGGGCTTAGCAGCACTACCACGCTGCGGGTCAGCTCCAGCGGTGTAGTGGAGAGTGCCGTCAGCCTGCGCAGCGCGGCGAATGACATTACCATCAGTATCGCCACCGGCACTACCCTGAAGACCGCCGCAGGCGCTGCCCTCAACCTGATGTCCATTAACACCCCAACGACTATGCCGGAGGCTCCGGATGGTAAAGCCATAGTTATCGCCCGGGAGTTCGGCCCGGCTGGCGCTACCTTCAACCCGGCCATAACCTTGACCTTCGCCTATGACCCGGCTGAGCTACCGGCAGGGATGACGGAAAATAATCTGGTCATCGCCTTATGGAACGGCTCCTCATGGGAAATGCTGGAGACCACGGTGAATGCCGAGGCCAATACCGCATCAGCAAAGGCAAGCCACTTCAGCACCTATGCCTTGCTGGCGCAGCAACCACCCGAAATGACAATCTCTTCTCCCCAGAGCGGGGCGACCCTCTCCCCGGGCAATATCACCATAGCCCTGGAAATCTCTAACTTCACCCGCAAGGCGCCCGGCGGAGACCCTGTCCCCGGTGAAGGTCACATCCACTACTATATGGATGTTGATATTCCCACCACCCCCGGCCAGCCTGCGGTAACCGCGGCGGGTACCTACAAGGTAACCAATGAGGACGAGGTTGTCTGGGAGAACGTGTCACCCGGCACGCACACCTTCGGGGCGCAACTGGTCAACAACAACCATACTCCCCTTGACCCGCCGGTTACTGCCACGGTAACGGTAACGGTTGCAGCGCCACCGCCACCTCCTCCTACAGCGCCGGCACCGTCTGTCAGCATCGTCTCTCCCCCGAGTGGGGCAACCCTTCAACCCGGGAACATCACGGTGAGGATTTCGGTTGCCGATCTGGAACTGGTGGCTCCCGGTGCGCCGGTTTCCGGACAGGGCCACATCCACTATTACATGGATGTTGATGATATTCCCACCACACCCGGCCAGCCCGCGGTAAGCGCCCCCGGTACCTATAAAGCCGACCCCAGCACCAGCATCGTCTGGGAGAACGTACCGGCAGGGACGCATACCTTCGGGGTGCAACTGGTGAAAAATGACCATACTCCGTTTGAGCCGCCGGTTACCGCCTCAGTAACGGTAACGGTACAGGCCCCGGCCCCAACTCCACCAACAACACCGGAGCCAACACCAACTCCCGAAGCTCCTCCGGCCGGACCTAACTGGGGTCTCATCATCGGGCTGATTGCGGCGGCAGTGGTAATCGTCATAGCTACCATTATGATACGGAAAAGGAGCATGGCGAGAGGATGATTAACAGCTAGATCAAGCAGGTCAAACAAAAGAAGAGGGGCGCTGTACAGCGCCCCTCTTCTTTAATGCCGGCACTCAATCGGCTCAAGGCATCGGTGTTACTATCTGCCCTCTAATCTCTCCGGGCGGGTTCGCGCTGGTATGGACGTTAACGTAGGTATTACCGGCCTTTATTTCCGCAACCAGCGCATCCAGAGGCATTCCAGCCAGGGGTCCTTTAAGTTCCGCGGCAGTAATTGTTCCCTGCGCCAGTACCCCGTCAAACGGACCGGTCAACGGCCCACCAAAGAGCCCGGCAACCACCGGCCCATTGGCGCCCGCCGGCGCCAGATGAATATGCGAGGCGATGATATCACTGGTGCCGCTTACGGTTAGTGTGTACGTCAATTGGGTACCGTCAGCACTGGGAATGAAGGTTGCCTCACCTGAAGCCATTGTGGTCACCGGCGGCACTTCTCCTGACCCGGTAAGGGTGGCGGTAAAAGTGCCCGGCGCCATCCCGGATGTAGTCCCGGCACTTAGCGCCAGCATTGCTGTGACGAGAACCAGACTAAAAATCACTTTCTTGACTGTCATCGTGCTCGCCTCCCTTTTTTATTTAATCCTATTGATTGATTCTTCGGTTATATGATAACCCACATTTCCGGAATCTCGTAGGACAAAAGTCACAACGGGGGAAGAAAAAACCAAGGCTGCAGACAAATTGGCAAAAGGATTATCCAAACGAATGCGCTTTGATACAACCTCGTCTCTTTTTTTGTGGATAAGGCCTAGAAATTCAGCCGAAAGCCCCCTTCTGCGAAGCAAGGCCTCTCGGTAGACCATGCCCATAGTGGCGCATTAACCACAAATAGCCTGAGCGCCATGGTTGTGATGGCAATAATGAGACCTTGATGAAAAGCGGCAAAAAAGGAAGCACCTGGCTGATTTATCTTTCCCATCAATCCGAGCTTCGTGGCCACCAGGGTCAGGTTAGCTACCGTGGCTGCCATGAGTAGCTGGAACAGGCGAGCCGTTGGGCAGCACCTCTAACCGGACTCTCGGCCGTTCCCCGGCCGAGAGTCCGACGTTGTCAATCCTGGTAGGGCCGCCTGTCTGGAAGGAACGTCTACCTACAACCCTGCCATCATCGCCGATTGATTTGATAGGGTACCTCTGGAATCACTTCCCGTTCTTATCATCATCTATCCTGTATCCGGGTGGCGACCATTGTGCCGTCTGCCATCTCGACGAACCTGACCCTGGCGCTCTTGCCCACTGCCAGGTCGTCATCCAGCCGCGTAGAGCCGGTGATTTTGA
>JAUYMF010000138.1 GCA_030698765.1 Dehalococcoidales bacterium | reverse complement strand
CCGACCGGATTCTACCCGTCGATGCTACGGGAAGACGTCTGCATGAAGCCATCAAAGGAAGCCGATACGTAGAGATAAATGACGGGCCACACGGCATAATCTGGACACACTCCGAGGAAGTTAACCGCGAATTGTCGGCTTTTTCTCGGGAGGAGAAACTGGTTGGCCCACAGAGATAACAAAATGGTGGGTCCAGAGTTATTATTTTTGCTGGTCAAACTGTGAACTTTTGGTGTCTAGAATGACACGGTGGGAGCCAACTCGCATTGGCTCCCACCGGTTAATATCTCCAATCAAGGTCGCGATTACTCAGATTGTTATCATGGAGAACAAAAAAGGAACTCACAGTTTTTCGCCTACGTTACCTCTTGGTGGGGTGCCGCTAACGTCGCTGCAATGCCCGCGGTAACCCTGCTGGAGCGCATCAGGGGATTCGCCAACCGGTTAATGCCTACTGACTTGGGAGACGGGAGTGAGCATGAGCATTACACGTCCATGTTCGACCTCTAATCAGGCTGACCTGTCACCTGCCAATTGAATGAGACGCCCAATAGATTGAGCTACCGATTTTGTATGAGCCAAACTACGCCTACCTACTTAGGCTCAGGCCAACCAGTGTCTCGGCGTTCACTGTTTTTCTGGCTGAAGTACTGCGGTGTGAAATTTGGGTATAGCGTCAACTGCGGCCGGTACCACTCCCACTCCGGGGCTTCCTTGCCTTTTGTTGACAGGCGGTAGTAGCGACGCGGCGGCGCATCAGGATAGTCCAGACTCTGGATATATGATTCCTCTTCTCGACCAGTCCGTTCGACCCAGCCTAGCTGTTTCAGATAATGGAAATAGCGGTAGAAGCTGTGGAAGCGTGCCCTGTGGAGCTTATAGGGTATTCTTTCCAGATGCCACTCCAGTCGCTCGTCATATTCATCCTGTATGTAAGGCTCCTGAGTTTTCCTTACCCGCAGCTCATTCTCCCAGGCGACGGCATCCCTGGCATAAGCCCGGCGCAGCGCCTCCTTGTAGTAGAAGAAGATATGCTCCGAATAGTCGCCTTCATCGGGATCTATTTGCGGGGAGATCTCGGGTCCCAGCCCGAGAAGATAGCCCCGGAGAAACTGGCCGGCGGTGAACGGTCTTAGGAAACGCATGCCCTTTCTCTGACGAATGTACTTCCGTCCCTGCCTTTTTTCCTTGAAGTAATCATCAATAGGCATGTCGCCAACCTGTGGATAGAGCACCCGCTGGGGATGAGACCAATCGTCATCTGAAGCCTCGATGCCCTTCCTGGTAAGGCGGTAGAGCCGGCGCGGATGGGAATCGGGATGGTCACCGGTTTCTTCCTGCATCGTGGAGCGCTCCTCTTCGCCGGTTTTTTCTACCCATTCCAGCTGCTTAAGCCAGTGAAAATACCTCTGGAAGCTGTGATAGCGAGCCTTGACCAGCTTGTAAGGCAGCCGTCTGAGGAATCGGACAACCCGCTCAGTGTATTCTTCAGATGAGTAGATAGGCTTGCCCGCATCGATTCTTTGCTTATTCTCACGGTCAACAGCCTCTTCAGCGTAGGCGGTGTGTAACGCCAGCTTGTAATGGTAGAAGATATCCTGGGTAGCCGAGCCCTTGCTCGGGTCAATTGCCGGACTACCATACGGGCCCAGCCCCAGGAGATAGTCCCTGATGAACACGCCGCAGCCGAAAGCCCGGGCAAAGCCACCGTGAGGAGGTCGGAGTCCAAGTACCATCTACAGTCTTCCTTCCCAATCCGACAGGTTTTTGCGTACACCCTTCCTTTGCTCCCGTCTCCACCATTCCCGGAATGTCGGCACCACATACAAAATGAAGAAACGCATCAGGTCTTCCTCCGGTATCTCTCCGGTAGGATCTACAAGCGCCAGCCCTCCGCCGCAGGCCATCGTTACCGTTTCTCCTATCCGGCACTTCTTCGGCAGAGTAACACCTTTTGACGCGCCTGTCCTGAATGGTTTCCGCCGGGTTGCGATCATGTGCTTCTCCTTTGTTTAATCACTTCGTATAGCCTCTTTGCTTCTCTTTCCACGCAGGCGATGTCGCCGTACGGACAGAGAGCCTCGGCTTGCCTGGCTGCCCACCAGCCATATTCCCCGGCGATCCGTTTCAGTTCATCCCGGGGAATGGTGTGGTGGGTTTGCGGTGACAAGCCATCTTTTTTCGGAAAATATTTCGCCAGGCATTCCGGACATATCCCGTGTGTTACCGATTTATCCTCGTAAGGCTCCTTCTCCCCCAGGTACTTACCGCACCAGGCGCATTTGATGATTAGCGGCAGGAGAAGCGGCTGCCGGCCTCTTTCCCGGCGCTCCGTCCCGAATGGAGACAGCCAGGGATTTCTTTCAATGTCAGATATGATTGCCCTGATAAGGGAGAAGGATATCTCGTCGCCCCGGGTGGTGAAGATGACATTGTCCTCGGGTAGTCCCTCAATGTACTCCTTCGCCTCGGCCACGGTATTGAAACCTTCCAGGATGTCCCTGTAAACCGACTTTCTAGCGTCGCTGAGCGTTCCGTCTGGCCACTTCTCCCAGTTGAGGTCATTTCTCTTTTCTCTGATCAGCCTGTCGAGGATGTCGACCTCCGTATCCGGCAACATGAAGTCAATAACCGGCTGGACCACCTCTTCCTGTTTCGGCTCCAGCGCCTCGGCGATAATAGACCTTACCAGCACCGCTAGAACCGTCCCGAAGGCCAGGGATAGTCCGAAGGCCAGCCATGCATCCGTTATCCTCTGTGTCTCTAAGGGAGTCACCTGCCCGTCCTGCAATGACCTGGCCATCTCGACCACAACATCTGTCTGCTGTGGCATGTATCCCGGGTTATTACCCTGGTTTTGAAATCCGCCCATTGTCAGCCTGCCTTCTCCAGTTCCTCAAGTATGGTGCCGGCCACCCGGCGTATGGAGCTCAGGTTCTGGTCGAGCACCTTCTTGTCCCGTGCCCACAAAGCCACATAGGGAAAAGAGCGGACGCCGGTATCGAAGCCGTAGTGGGCGCCAACGACATAGGCGGCGCTTTCGGCGATGGTTTCGGCATCCTGACGTGGTATCCGGAAGACGTCCTCAGAATAGTAGTGGGCTATTTCGTGAACCAGTGTCTTGAGCTGCTGCGCTCTCGGCTCCTCGGGACGTACCCATATCTCACCATGCGTGTAGAACCCCTTTATCCCCGGTTCAAGATGAGGTCTGGACTCGAAGCTCACCCGGATACCTCTTGATTTCATCCGGTCCATCAGCCTAACGAAAAGCTCCTCGTTGACCTCGCCAGTGAGTACCGGCACTTCAAACTCAGGGAGTTCGGCACCTTCGGTCTGGGAAAGATCAAAAACGTGAACAACTTTGAAGTAGACGGGGCTGAGCTCTATTTTCTTGAGTTCCTCCTCCTCTTCCTTCTCCTCAAGCTTAGGCTTCGGCGGTAATACTGGCGCCAGGATGGCGATACCCTTCTCGCCCTTCTTTACCCATCGGCCCAAGTCCTTCCATGTGTTGAAGCCAGCCACCCTTGTGGCTTCCGGCTTCTGCAGCATGATGAGGATCTGGTTGCCAATGGAGTAGTCATGAAACTTCGCCATAGTGGTAAGAAAGAGCCGGAACTGGTAGCTGTCCTGGATACCCTCGACGCCGGCCTTGAGCTGCTTCATGACGGCATCTATCTTCTTCTCTCCCGCCTCCACTTCCACCGCCGGCAGCAGTGTCATAAGGCTGTACTCCGGTAAGGGGTCTCGCAGGAAGACGGTGAGGTCACGGTACTCTGCCGGTACCCTCTCGCCGCCCTCGATAAGAAGGGTCTGGGGGCGCAGCCCGATGGTTGAGTGCCGCTTATCAATGTGCCTTTTCAACGCCTCCGACCTGGTTACTGAGTTGTATTCCGGCACCGCGATAACTTCACCGCAGATGGGGCAGACAACGGTGACCGCCGGTTTCTTCGTTCCGGTCATAGGCACGTATCTCTTCTCCGGTTCCGGCTCATCGGTTACCAGGGACTTCGTTATGCCGGCGATGAATCCCATAACGAGGATGGACATTCCGAAGAGCATGAAATCATTCATCTGGTCCTGTAACGGTCGGTAAATTACCATGTTACCTCCTTGAACAGGTGATCGAGATCGTTCAATGCGGTAATCTTGACCACCTCGACGGCAATCTCCTGCATCGCCTCCATGTGGATGGGCGTCAGATCGTCGGCCTCACCGCTGCGGCGGTACTGGCGGTGATGTGCCAGTTCGTGCACCAGGGTATCGATCACTCTCCGCATCTTCGGCATCTGCTCCATAGCGATATAGACCTCACCCGTGGCCGTGCTGTACAGTCCGGCCGTCCGGGTGCGGTCGCTGGCTGGAGGAATACTGGCAGCGTATACCCCAGCCGGCGGCGAGTAGGGAAATACCTTCTTGGTTATCTCCCGGGCCAGTTTGAGGTGGGTAAGCGGCACCGGGTCCAGGCGGTCGTCGGGGACAATCTCCACTTCCCTGAGCCGCTCCTGGGAGGCCCTGATAAGCTCCCTGTCGGTGGTAATCGCCCTGGCAAGCGTATCCCTGACCGAATGCAGCACAGAAACCGACTGGTAGCCCAGATGCTTGACCAGCCCGTCCCACTTCTCCTCGGTGCGGATAATTGCGTTCTCTCCCATAACTTTGTGCCAAGCTTCCCGCCATACCGGGGCATTCTCGCGGACGAACTCGGCGTATTCCCTGTCGGTCACCGGCTCGATGCCCATGTCCCAGGAACTGAAGTTCACGTTATAGCTCTCCTCTGTTTCCAGCAGCGGGGGGCTCTTCACCATTTGCAGAAACACCTTCAGGTGCTCAACTTTGGTGACACAGGCCCACAACCGCCCGATGTCCGCCCACATGTGCCCTTCATCCTTCGGGGCATGACGGTCGGGAGCAAGCTCAAAGCTCCACAGATTGTAGCTATAGGGGCTGTTAATGGACCTCATGTAGATGTCACGGGCGAAGATCCTGGATGCTCCTGCCGGCTCCAGCCCCGCTGCCTCTACCGCCTCGGTAAAGTCCCGGTCTCCGAATTCGTACTGGATGAGCTGGTTGAAGCGGCGTATAGGTTTGTGCAGATTACTCGGACCTTCGGCGACGATGGAGCTCCG